>NZ_LSSO01000141.1:0-78468 GCF_001645205.1 Brevibacillus sp. SKDU10
ACTGTTCAGTTTTCAAAGAACACAATCAGCTTCATCATTATAACATTTTCTTCTTTGTTTGTCAAGAAGTTTTTTGTTAAGTTTTTCAGAAGCAACTTTTTAATCATATCAGCTTAAACTTTTCTTGTCAACAACTTTTTTTAAAAGATAATTTCTTTAAGCAGTTGTTTTCTTTACTCAGTAACCGCTGTCTCAACCTTATGGACTTAGTCTAACACACAGACACAATAAAAATCAATAGTTTTTTTAAATAAAATTAAATTTTTTTCAGTATCAAATAAAAAAGATACTTATAACCTAATCGTTATAAATATCTTGGCTTCATAAAAGAATGATCTTAAACCAGTGCTTTTACAATCCAAACATTTCTCTTGTCAGCTAGATTAATGATGTTTTGATTGATTTCTACCATCGGTCGGGTTGGATAGTTTTGATTTATAAATACCACTTTCCCGACTGTTCCATCACTTAATTCTACTTTACTTCCTATAGAGAACTGCGTAATTCCATTAACAAAAACCCGAACTACCTTTGGATCTAACTTACCGAAACTATCCTGCAACAACTGCTCTACTACTAGAAATGGAGAAGTTGCCTTTTGATGTAAACGGTCAGAGCACATCGCATGATACATATCAGCCACAGCTATTATTTTACTGTAGGTATGTATTTTATCACCTTTTATACCAAATGGGTACCCACTTCCATCTTCTCGTTCATGATGCTGTAGTGCTGCTAATCCAACACCCTGTGTGAGGCCCTTTGCCGATTTAATTAACTCATAACCATAAACAGTATGTTTTTTCATCTCTTCGAATTCACTAGAAGTTAACTTGTCTGGCTTCCACAAAATTTTAGGGTCAATTTTTGTTTTTCCTATATCCATAAGCATCCCTGCTAAAGCTACCTGCATCCATTCTTTTTCCGGAAGCTTCATCCACTTTGCCATAATATAGCTAAGTAGCCCCACACCTACACAATGCTCATACAAGTAGTTATTTGGATTATCTGCTTTTTTCAGGATAAATAGAAGATTAGATTGCTCCTCTACTTCTTTAATAAGTGTAGTCATAACATTCCGAACTTCTAATACAGGAATGCTTTGTCCCCCTTGTACATGTTGGAAAAGGTTTTTAAAAGAAGAGACTGCCTTCTCTAAATGCTCCACAATTCCCGACTCTGATTGTCGCTTTCTTATCGGTTTACTTGTCTCTTTTCCTTCTGCGGATACCTGCTTTTTCCCATCGGCAAATCCTTCTGTAGTAACAGTTCCATCTACTGCAGCTTCAACAGAAACCTCTTCAATCATAAAAGCATCCAAAATTTCTAATTCTCTATCCTCTACAACGGTTCCTTTTGTAAAAAGCAATCCTCCTAACGGTGTATAAACATCTTCCGTTAAACGAGATCCTACCGGTATGTGTTTAATCTGACAAACAGGCATATCGATCCCCCTATATATCACTAAGAAATTAGACCTATATCTTTAGAATTATCTTCTATTATAAAAGCGATGCACACAAAAGGATAGGGAAAACTTGATTATATTTCCAAAGGAATTTATGTAAAAAGGTGATCCCATCATGGAATCACCTTTTTACTTATTACTTATTCTTCAGATGTATCATCAGCTACATCTACATCGGCATCTGCTTCTGTAGCATCTGCTTCTGTAGCCTCGTTAACGTTGTCCGTCTCAATCGCTTCGGCTTCTGCAGAAGGATTATTCTCAGAGTCCTCCTCGGAAGCTTCTACCGTTGCAATTGAAACAACTTCCTCTTCATCACCTAGACGAATTAATTTTACACCTTGCGTATAGCGTCCCATAACGGAAATCCCTTTTATCTCCATGCGAATAATGATGCCAGTTATTGTGACAATCATTAAGTCTTCATCAGCCTGCACAACTTTTAAGCCAACAACCTGACCGCTTCGCTCTGTAACATTATGGGTTTTAATTCCTTTACCTCCACGCGTCTGAATACGATATTCAGACACAGGTGTACGTTTACCGTAGCCTTTTGCAGTTACAATCAATACCTCAGCATCATCACGGATGACATCCATACCAATTACTACGTCGTTAGAATCTAGGGTTATCCCCTTAACGCCTGTAGCAGTACGTCCCATGGTTCGTACGTCGCCTTCGTTAAAACGAACGGACATTCCTTGTTTTGTACCCATGATGATTTGTTGGTTGCCATCTGTCAAACGAACATTAATCAGCTCATCATCTTCCCGTAGATTTACAGCAAAGAGACCGCCGCGTCGAATATTCTCGAACGATTTTAAGTCCGTCTTCTTAACAATACCCTGTTTAGTGGCAAAGAAGATAAACTGATCTTCTCTAAATTCCTTCACAGGAATTACAGCACTGACTGTCTCACCCTTTTCAATTTGAATCAAATTGATAATTGGTGTTCCTTTAGCTGTACGACTCAGATCAGGAATTTCGAATCCTCTTAAGCGATACACTTTTCCCTTACTTGTAAAGAACAAGAGCGTATCGTGGGAATTCGTGATGCAAAGATGCTCGACGAAATCGTCGTCTTTGGTTCCAATTCCTTGAATACCACGACCTCCGCGCTTCTGGCTACGATAGGTGGTTACAGGCAAACGTTTCACGTAACCGCTATGAGTTAAGGAAATAACAACTTCCTCTTCTGGAATCAGATCTGCATCCTCAATCATATCTTCGCCAATCGTTATTGCCGTGCGACGGTCATCTCCGAATTTCTCTTTGATGGCATTCATCTCTTCACGAATGATCGAGTAAATTTTATTATCATCAGCAAGAATGGATTTTAATTCAGCAATCTTGATTAAAAGCTCTTGGTATTCCGCTTCAATTTTTTCGCGTTCCAGACCAGTAAGACGTTGGAGACGCATGTCCAAAATCGCTTGAGCCTGTTCATGACTCAATCCAAATCGCTCGATCAAAGCATTGCGCGCTTCTTCTGCCATGCGAGATGAACGAATGAGACTGATGATCTCGTCAATATGATCAAGTGCAATGCGTAATCCCTCTAAGATATGCGCACGCGCTTCAGCCTGACGCAATTCGTATTCAGTGCGTCTGCGAACAATGACGCGTTGATGCTCCAAGTAATGGTAGATCATTTCGCGTAAATTCAATGTTTTTGGACGTGAATTAACAAGCGCCAGCATATTAACCCCAAAGGTTGATTGCATTTGGGTATGCTTAAACAAATTATTTAACACTACTTTTGGAACAATATCTCGACGAAGTTCAATGACAATACGCATTCCTTTGCGGTCAGATTCATCACGCAAATCAGTTATGCCATCAATCTTTTTCTCACGTACTAATTCTGCAATTTTTTCAACAAGTCTAGCTTTGTTCACCTGATACGGAATTTCCGTTACAATAATGCGGGCTTTCCCATTGTTCTCTTCAATATTGGTTTTGGCACGCATAACAATGGAACCGCGTCCTGTTTCATAAGCACGGCGAATACCAGAGTAGCCTAAAATTTCACCCGCTGTTGGGAAATCCGGCCCCTTAATGATTTTCATCAGTTCTGCAACAGTAATCTCAGGATTATCAATCATGGCACTAACACCATCAATGACCTCCCTCAGATTATGCGGTGGTATATTAGTCGCCATCCCAACCGCGATACCTGCTGAACCATTTACTAACAAATTCGGAAAACGAGAAGGGAGAACGGTAGGTTCTTCCTCGTGTCCATCGTAGTTTGGTATAAAGTCTACTGTATCTTTATCAATATCCCGAAGCATTTCTAAAGCAATTTTTGAAAAACGGGACTCAGTATAACGCATAGCTGCCGCCCGATCGCCGTCCACAGAACCAAAGTTCCCTTGGCCTTCAACGAGCATATATCTCATATTGAAATCTTGTGCCAACCGAACCATGGTCTCATAAATTGCCGTGTCACCATGAGGATGATACTTAGCCATTACTTGACCGACAACGTTTGCGGATTTACGGAAAGCCTTATCAGGAGTAAGCCCCATATCATGCATGGCATATAAGATACGGCGATGAACTGGCTTTAGTCCGTCCCTTACATCAGGTAAAGCGCGACTAACGATGACACTCATCGCGTAATCAATGAACGAGTCACGCATCTCTTGGCTAATGTCAATTTTTGGAAACCGAGATGTTTGTTCTGCCATTTTAGGTTACCCTCCAACTCGAAATTACAACGCTTTATTATAACATATAAGTGCGATTTACGTCCAAACGGCTAGAGTGAAAAGGCGATTTATTATATAAATCCCTCTGTTTTCCTCTGAAAGTTCTTCATGAGTTTTTGCAGGTAGGGGGATACTTTTACATATCAAAATTTCGCACACGATACGTACATCTTGTTCCATAACCTAAGGAGGAGAAGTGTATGCGGTGGTTGAAGGTAGCCTTGGTAGGCTTGCTGTTGATGGGCCTTCTCCCTACTGATGCCAGAGCAATTAGCTCCGAGCATATACCAATAGAAATCATTATTGATGCAGGACACGGCGGCATAGATGGAGGAACCTCTTATCAAGGAATTTTAGAAAAGGATATTAATTTGCAAATTGCCAAGCTATTGTATAAAGAATTATTGATAAAAGGCTATCAGGTTTTGCTAAATCGCACAGGTGATTACGCTCTTAGCGATGAAAATAAATGGCTGCGTTCTCCCTCACGTCATATTCGTGATTTAGCCCAGAGACGACATTTGGCTAAGGAAATTCATCCACAAATGCTAGTTAGCCTCCATGTTAATTGGTCAAATAGCAAATCTATCCGAGGCCCGCTAGTCCTTTATCAAAAAAATAATCAAAGCTATATTCTAGCTGATATCATCCAGCACCATTTAGATCAGTTGTATAAAACCAAAGGTGAGCCATTGCCTGGCAAGACCTATTATCTGCTTAAGCAATCTATATGTCCGTCAGTTATTGTAGAGATGGGCTATCTAAGTAACTCGCGTGACCGCCATTTTCTAGTAAATGAAAAAAAGCAAAAACAAATTGCTAGATCCATTCAAGAGGCTATTTCTGAATATATGCTTATTATGAACCAAATTCAAGACCAGGAAACCTGGGATGTGATCGAAAGACCCGGAAAAAAACATAAATGAGCAAAAAAACAGGGGAACAGAAAGTGCTGCTCCACTAATCAGTAGCCTTCCCGTTTCCCCTACATTTGTCAGCCTTACATCATGAATTTCTTATGCCTGCGTTTCTCCTTATATTGCTACGTAAAGGAGATCGTAGACAATGCCTGCTTCAACACGTCCGCAGAATGCTTTAGTTTAGCCTTTTCTTCCTCATTTAACGTGATCTCAACAACCTCACGTACACCGCTGCGATTTACTACAGCCGGAACTCCTAAATATGTATCGTGCAAACCAAACTCCCCCTGTAAAAGAGTGGAGATGGTCAAAATAGAATTTTGATTATATAAAATCGCTTTGGTTAAACGAGCCAAGCTCATTCCAATTCCGTAGTATGTCGCACCCTTTTTCTCGATAATGTGATAAGCCGCATCCCGGACATTAATAAAAATCTGGTCTAATTCCTCTTTGGTAGGCCCTACCCCTTGCTTTAAGCATTCTGTAATCGTCTTGCCTCCGATACTGGCCTGGCTCCAAACAGGCAATTCCGTATCTCCGTGCTCTCCCATGATATAAGCATGGACACTGCGGGAATCCACCTCAAAAGCTCTGCTAAGCAAGTAACGAAAACGTGCAGTATCAAGCAATGTGCCGGAGCCGATTACCTTTTCATGAGGTAACCCTGAAATTTTCCACGTTGCATAGGTCAGAACATCTACTGGATTACTAGCTACGACAAAAATACCCTGAAATCCACTCTCCATGATGCTCGTTACGATCTTGTTAAAAATCCTAACATTCTTTTCAATCAAATCTAAACGTGTCTCGCCAGGCAATTGATTTGCCCCTGCTGTAATGACCACAAGATCAGCATCCTTACAATCTGAGTAGTCACCTGCCCAAATCTTCATCGGAGAAGTAAACGGTAGACCATGACTTAAATCCATGGCATCGCCTTCTGCTTTGTCCTTATTAACGTCAATAATAACTAACTCGTTAACAATACCTTGATTCAATAGCGCATAAGCATAGCTGGATCCAACAAATCCAGAACCAATCAACGCCACCCGTGAAACCTTACGTGTTAACATACATTTCCCTCCCACTACACAATAGAAATATTTTCTCTATTCTATCCTTACTTTATTCATTCTCATTTTTCATCTTCTAGCTATTCTGTTATATTTGTCAAATTTTAATGTGCATCCTTAATCGTTTACAGGAAAAAAAAGCTATGCTATATTTCTAACTATATTTGTAAACTAAATAATAAATTAGGTTTACAAAAAAGAAGAAAGGAGATCCTACATGATTTCAACACCCAGCTATGCTGAATTAGCCAGTAAAAATAAAAAATATTTGTGGCATCCCTTTACTCAAATGAAAGACTACTGTGAGAATGATCCTTTAATCATCGAGCGAGGAGAGGGCGTTACATTAATCGACGTGAACAACAAAAAATACTACGATGGATTTTCCTCTGTCTGGCTTAATGTACACGGGCACTGCGTACCTGAATTAAATCAAGCCATAACCAAACAATTAGAACTCATCGCCCATTCAACCTTGCTGGGTATGGCCAATGTACCAGCGATTCAATTAGCAGAAAAACTAGTCGAGATCACCCCAGAGGGGCTTACGAAGGTTTTCTATTCAGACTGTGGAGCTACAGGTGTAGAAATTGCTCTAAAAATGGCCTTTCAATATTGGCAAAATAAAGGGATTAGCGGGAAGACTCGCTTTATTACGATGAATCAGGCATACCATGGAGATACAATTGGGGCCGTTAGTGTAGGCGCAATCCCCCTTTATCATCAGGTGTACAAACCACTGTTATTCTCTCCCTACACCATTCCTTATCCAAATACATACAGGGAAGAAAAGGATGGAGCGGCACTGGAGCAAACACTTCAATCTTTGGAGAAGCTGCTACAAGAAAAATCGAGTGAAATCGCTGCGATTATTGTTGAACCAATCGTGCAAGGCGCTGGTGGCATGATTGTAATGCCAGAAGGTTGTCTAAAAAAGATCGCTGAGCTAGCTTCTGCACACCAGGTTCTTTTTATTGCTGACGAGGTTGCTACTGGTTTTGGGCGCACAGGTAAGATGTTCGCTTGTGAACACGAGGAGGTTATGCCTGACATCATGGTCATTGCTAAAGGGATTACCGGTGGATATCTCCCCTTGGCGGCCACTCTTGCAACAGATGAAATCTATCAAGGTTTTTATGCGAATTACGAGGAACAAAAAACATTTTTCCATGGACATTCCTATACCGGGAATCCGCTAGGCTGTGCTGTTGCTCTTGCCAATTTAGAGCTATTTGAATCAAAAGGACTGGTAGATAAAGTAGCTGCTGATGCAAAGTGGCTCACACAAAAATGGCCTGCATTTTTAGAGAGAAAGCATGTAGGAGACATTCGCCAGAAAGGTCTGATGATTGGTATAGAGCTGGTGGTAGATAAACAGAAGCGAACTCCTTATCACTGGAATGACAGAATTGGAGTAAAAGTAAGCCAACGCTGCAGAGAACTAGGCTTATTAACACGTCCACTCGGAAATGTACTTGTATTTATGCCTCCACTCTCAAGTACACGCGATGAACTAACTGAAATGATTCAAATTTTATATCAAGCGATTGTCGAAGTTACAGAGGATAGAGAAGCATGAGACATACCAACGGCATTTTTATTGCGGGAACTGATACAGAGATAGGTAAAACCATTATTACAGCTAGTTTAGCCGCAACACTTCTTCAGAAAAATTTGGACATGGGAGTATGGAAGCCTGTGCAATCAGGAGCGCGGGCAGATGACATAGATAGTGACTCCTCACGTATAAAAGCTCTGGCTGGCTTAGAGGATGCTCCACATGAAATTGCTCCCCTGTCCTTTGTAGAACCAGTTACACCACACCTAGCGGCAATTCGAGAAGGTACCATCTTAACACTCCCCGGCATTATACAGGCTGGTCAGCTTCTTTTTGCTAGACATAAAAATCTGCTGGTAGAAGGTGCCGGTGGATTATTAGCTCCCTTGACAGACACAAAGCTAGGGATTGATCTCATTAAACAGCTTGGCTTCTCTGTTCTACTGGTTGCGCGCGGGGGCTTAGGAACGATTAATCATACTCTTCTCTCCATAGAAGCCTTGCGCACAAGAGCAATTCCTATCTTAGGCGTTATTCTAAATCAAACAGAAGCCGCACTCTCTATGACAGCAATCAGGAAAAATGCTGACTACATTGAGGATTTTGGTAAAGTTCCCGTTCTGGGGCTGTTTCCTTACCTTGCGGAGCCAATCACTAAAAATCAACTTATCGAAGTGATAGAAAAGCATATTCAGCTAACACCCATTCTACGCGAATTTCAAGATTAGTTCCTGCTTTATGAAAATGATGAAGTAATACTCTTGAGGGGGATTTGTGCTATGAGTATATCAGCTATTGGCTCTATATATGATTGGTCTATTTTGGCTCAAAAATCTATAGCTGGCGAGCTTCTCACCAAGGAAGAAGCTCTAAGAGTTTTACAAGCGACCGACGATGAATTATTGCCTATCCTGCAAGCTGCCTATCAGGTACGCTATCGCTTTTTTGCCAAACGAGTGAAGTTAAACATGATCATGAATGCGAAAAGCGGGCATTGTCGGGAGGATTGCGGATATTGCTCTCAATCAAGTCGTTCGTCAGCACCTATTGAAAAGCACACAATGTTAGACAAAGAAACTCTGTTAAAAGGGGCACAGGAAGCGATCACGCGAAAAGCGGGAACCTATTGCATCGTGGCCTCTGGTCGTGGGCCAACCGAGAGAGAATTACAACAAGTAATCGATGCAGTAACAGAGATTAAACAAACCTCATCATTAAAAATTTGTGCCTGTTTAGGATTGTTAACATCAGAACAAGCAAGTCGTTTAGCGGCCGCTGGGGTAGATCGCTACAACCACAACATCAATACAAGCAAAGAGAATTATGCTGCCATCACTACTACTCATACCTACGATCAACGGACCGAAACAATCGAACATGCAAAAACAGCCGGAATGTCTCCTTGCTCAGGAGTCATCATTGGGATGGGAGAAACACTGGAGGAAATTGTAGAGATGGCTTATACTCTGCGGGCAATCCATGCTGATTCTATTCCCATTAATTTTTTAAATCCGATACTGGGGACTCCATTAGCTCATATGGAACGAAATACACCACGTTTTTGTCTGAAAGTAATCGCCTTGTTCCGTTTTATTTGTCCGACCAAAGAAGTTCGGATCGCGGGTGGGCGCGAGCTAAACCTTGGACACCTACAGCCTCTGGCATTATACGCCGCTAATTCTGTATTTGTTGGTGATTATTTAACCACTGCTGGACAATCGATACATGCCGACCATCAAATGATAGCAGACATGGGCTTTGAAATTGAAGAAAATGCATTTGCTAACGACCACGTACATGAATAGATATCCCCAGTTGCGGCATGAATTAGATGAATTGCATCGTATGGGGCTTACACGCAGTCTTCGTCAAACCGAATATGTGGCTAAAAGCCAAGGAACATGGATTGTAGCAAACGGTCAAAAATTACTGAACCTCTCTTCTAACAATTACTTAGGATTATCATATGATCCTCGGATACTACATTCATGGGAAATGACATCACAAGCCTTTGGAGCAGGAGGAACCTCATCCCGTTTGGTCGTTGGTAACTTTTCATGTTATGACCATACGGAGAAAATGATAAGCCGCTGGAAGGAACGGGAGGCAACCCTGTTATTTGCAAATGGCTACATGGCTAATTTGGGCTGTCTTACTGCACTGCTAGATCGTCATGGAGCTGTTTATAGCGATCGTCTTAACCATGCCAGCATAGTAGATGGTACGATTTTAAGCCGGGCCGACCATTATCGTTACCGTCATAACGATTATGAGCACCTACAGTATCTTCTGCGAAAACATAAGGGAAACCACCGGCGGAATGTAATTGTTACTGATACCGTCTTTTCGATGGATGGCGATAAGGCTGATGTAGAAGAGCTGGTAAGAATCAAACATGATCATGGTGTATTTTTAATGGTGGACGAAGCACATGCAGGCGGTGTTTACGGAAAATCAGGTGCTGGTTTATGTCATCAATACGGCGTTCATCAAGAGGTAGATATCCTGATGGGAACATGCAGCAAAGCCCTTGGTTTGTATGGGGCATATGTATGTGCTGATCAAGTAGTAATTGATTACTTGGTACATACCTGCCGTCCGCTCATTTATTCAACCTCGCTACCACCTGCTCTAATCTCAGCCATTGGTCAATCTGTTGCCATTGTTCAACAAGAGGATTGGCGCAGAAAGGAGCTTTACAGAAAGAGCAAACAATTCCGCATGGAGCTACAACAGGCTGGTTTGCTTGTCCCTGCTGGAGATTCTCCCATTGTCCCTCTGCTACTTGGCGATAATCAGACAGCCATTCAATATAGCAAGCTTTTAGAGCAAGAGGGGATTTTAGCTGTAGCAATACGTCCTCCTACTGTTCCCGAAAATTCGGCACGCATCCGTTTTTCCCTAATGGCAACGCATTCAGATGAAGATTTAGCTAGGGCAACGCAAAAAATCATTCGGACAGCAATAGAACTTGGAGTGATTACATGAGAACCAATGAAACGATACTTTGGGTACCAGGTTGGGGAATGCCGTCTTTCATCTGGGATAACTGGCAACAAAGCTTACCCGAGTATCATCATGTTTCCGTCGATTTCTCTCAATCGGACTCTCCCTCTGCTTTTTATCAAAAAGTGGAAGAAGCCTATTTTCAAAATCAGCGAAAACACTCTTCTCCTGTCTCAGTTGTTGGCTGGTCATTAGGCGGAATGTTAGCACAGCATCTAGCTACTATCTTCCCTGTCCAAAGTCTTGTCCTCATAAATACAACAGCGCGTTTTGTCCGTGATCAAACAGAGAACCAGCTAGGCTGGCCAGCGACCTCTCTTGTTCGTATGAAACGATTGGTTAGAAAAAATCGACATGAGGTGCTAGAACGCTTTTATCAAAGTATGTTTCCCTCATCAGAGAAAGGGCTTGGCCTTGAAAAAAGCCGTATCTTGCTTCAGCAATGTAATTGGACAGAAGAAGCTTTGGTAGCCGGGCTGGAAATTTTACTCTCAGCAGACTGCCGTCCACTTTTAGCTGACATACATTGTCCTTGTCTACTCTTCCATTCCTTGTATGACCCGGTTATTCCCTATGCAGCAGGGCTGAAACTAGCAGAGTCTTTACCAAACGCTACAACTCTTTCCCCTGACTACCAAGGTCATTATCCATTTGTAGCAGATTCTTCTTATCTAAGTAACGAAATAAGGAGGTTTCTTCGTGCCAAATAAACTGCACATCCAACAGCGATTTAATCGAAAAGCCAGCTCGTATAACCAGCATGCAATTGTGCAAAAGCAGATGGCCGATCAACTCCTTCAATCGTTTCAAAGTGAATTTTCCTTCTCCCAAGCACTTGAGATTGGTTGTGGAACAGGCTATCTCACTCAGAAGATGCTGGCTCACTCCCCCTCACTACGAAGCTATACTGCTCTCGATCTGGCAGATAAAATGCTAAGGCAAACAGAGCAAGCCATTCGAGAAAGCCAGCAATTCATGATTCCAACAGCTCTTCAATTCATATGTGCTGATATTGAAGAGTGGGCTAAGACTGCGCCTGAATCAAGCCATGACCTGATTCTCTCGAATGCTTGCTTTCAGTGGCTCCACTATCCACAAAAAACCCTCTCTTTCTTGCACAGAATTTTGCAGCCTGAGGGACATCTGTTATTCTCAACATTTGGTCCTCTTACTTTCCATGAGCTACACGATTCCTATGCTGCAACGTATGCTAATCTGGGAGAAAAAGCTCGCCGGCATATTCTTCGTTTTGAAAGTTGTTCCACATGGACTTCTTTTTTAAAGAACGCTGGTTTTCAAAATATAAAGGTCCACGCTTATTCCATCACTCTTTATTACTCAACTGTCCTTGATTTTTTACGCTCGATTAAAGAAATAGGAGCCACTGTTTCTTCCCCTACGCACGGCTTAGGAGACAGACGATTTCTATTGCCGATGATGAATTATTACAAAGATACGTTTCATCAGGACCAGGGGATACCAGCTACCTATGAGATTTTCTTATTTACGGCTCAAAGGTAATACACAGCACTATCATATCCAGCATACAAGTAAAAAAGCAGAACCTCAGGATCATCCCCCTGAAGTTCTGCTTTTCGCATGAAAAATAGCTTATTGTTACGAATTATTGTGATCCAAGACAATATTACTGTAGGAACGAACAGTCATAAAGTAGTATCCAACATAGATAACCAGATACACTCCCATACTCACCAATACAGGCATCAAGATGTTCATTCTAAACATTGCCGACATCGTATTAAGTGCAAACAAGCTATGACTAATTCCCAACAGAAGCGGCCCTCCAAAAATAAAAGCTATTTGTTTACTAATGGCCTCTTTGCTCTCACGTTTCGTAGCACCAATCTTGTGTAGAATTGTATAGTACTTCTTATCGTTATGAGCTTCTGTAAGTTGTTTGAAATAAATGATTGAGCCTGTCGCAAGCATGAAGACTAACCCAATGAATCCACCAATAAAGACCATGACCCCTGTTGATTCCATCAGAGCTTGGTATTGGGTATAAAAATCCTGTAGCTCCTCGCGCTCCGGCATCACTTTATGCAGGTTTGCAGACAACTCACTTGCTTTATACTGATTTTCAACATTTATATTTTTAATCAAGTAAGGCTTTCCATACTCCTGAGCTGCTTGATAGTCAGCGTCAGATACTACAAAGGTCGTTTTCCTTAAATTACTTACTGCCACTTTCTTAGCATCTACTAAGGTCAAGGTTTTGACTTGATCTCCTAGCCTGTAAGACACCTGCTTGTTAAGGACATCGCTATGAAACATTTTGTCATAAAAACCATCCATCATTACCATTTCACCGGGTTTAACCTCTACAGACTCCCGATTCAAAGCTTTAGCCAATTCATTATATTTCGATTGCCCTAATAAAAACATTCCCTCTGAGGTGCGATATTGTAAGGAGAAGCCTGCTTTCTTCTCATCCTGCGTTTTTACAACGATATAAGGCACTTCTGTTTCCAATTGGATTGGATTCTTATCCTTAGCATTTGCGAAGGTTTTCTCTACTTCGTTATTCCACTCCTTACCGTCCTTATGATAGGAATAACTATACGGATTACTCTGCGCCGTTACATCATTGACATTGAAATAGAAGGTCGCTGCCGTTCCAACTGCACAGATCGTAATCGTACTTACCACAGTAATAGTAGCAAGCGCAGTGGCATTTCCTTTAATGCGATACAGCAATTGACCTTTACTTACCATGTTTAATCCATTGTAGAAGGAACGCTTGTTTTTACGTGCCCGTTTAAAGTAAAAGATCATGAAGTAATGGAACAATATATAAGTTCCTAGCACAGTACCACCAATGATATAAAAAGCTACTAAAACATCAAAGTAATTCATGAAGTTAGCCGCTAGGAAATAGGCAGATCCAATCAGAAATACAGAGAAGAGTGCTAGAATTACTGAACCTTTTGGAACGGTTTCCCCTTCTTGCTCAGCACGGAATAGCTCAATTAATTTAAAACGGTAAATTAATATATATCCCTGTAGCGACGTAAAGAGAATCAAAACAAAAAACACGGTAGCTGTTTGCTTGATTGCCTCTAACGGAATTTCGAAGTTTACCTGCATATCAATATTCATGAGATAAACGAGTAAGGACAAGAAAGCTTTCGATAAAAAACCACCCAGAATAATTCCTAGAATTAAAGCTCCGATTCCTAGGAAGAGGTTCTCAAAAAAGAGCATCATTCCAACCTGTCTTTTTCTAACCCCTAGTAATGAATAAAGACCGACTTCCTTTTTCCGTTTGCGAGTAAAAAAGCTGTTTGAATACACCATAAATATAGCGACAAACAATAAGAGCAAACCACTAGAAAATTCAAATGCTTTTTTTACATATGCATCTCCACCGCTTACTTCAGCAATTTGCGCATTAAATTGCAAGGACATAAACGTATAGTAAATAACAATACTAAAGATCATGGAGACGAAATAGATCAGATAGCTTTTCATGTTTCGTCTCATATTGCGTAAAACGAGATTAAATAGCGTCACTCATATCACCCCCAAGCTCAGCCAGCACATCCATAATGCGTTGGAAGAACTCTTTTCGAGTTTGTGTACCCTTTTTTAATTCAATTGAAATTTTTCCGTCTGTAATAAACAAAATACGTTCACAGTAGCTTCCTGCATTTGCATCATGTGTAACCATTAAAATCGTCGCTTGTTCCTCTTGATTTAATGTCTGTAAGCATTGCAACAGGTCAGCCGAGGACTTGGAATCAAGAGCCCCGGTAGGTTCGTCTCCAAAAATCAGACTTGGATTAGTGACAATCGCCCGAGAAGCTGCACAACGCTGTTTTTGTCCCCCGGAAATTTGGTATGGATACTGCTCTAAAATGTGTTCAATTCCAAATCTTTTAGCAATATCCTCTACGCGTTTATCAATTTCCTTTGCCTTCACCTTTGTCAGGGCTAATGGCAGTGCTATATTCTCACGTACTGTTAACGAGTCTAGCAGATTGTAGTCTTGAAAAATAAAGCCTAGCTTCGTGCGACGGAACATTGCCAATTTGTCTTCCTTCATTTTGACAACATCACTTCCATCAATCAGGATCTCCCCGGATGTAGGCGAATCAATCGTAGAAATAATATTAAGCAGCGTAGTTTTACCTGCGCCTGATGGTCCCATGATTCCAACAAATTCACCCTGCTGTACGTCGAAACTAACATGGTCTAATGCTGTATAGCTATTTGTCTTTCCTCCGTATATTTTGGAAGCATTCTTTACTTGCAACACTTTTTGCATGTCATATCGTCCCTTTCCAATGATTATGTGAACAGTCGTTGGTATTGCTCATACTTTTTCAAAATCGCTTCATATGCTGTTTGAAATGTTCTATCTTGTTTAAACTGGCCATCTTTGTTTCGTAATAAAAAAGCACGAATAATCTCTTGCTGTGTTTTACCTGCCTTTTCCCAATGGCTTATCATAAAAGCCCCCATATGGATCGCATGATCGGGATTGGCTAGCATATCTGGTGTGAATCCTTTCCAATCCATAATCTCAGCGAATACCTGAGCCGTAGTATCTTTCAAAAGGATCAATCCATTTAACTGGCTTGGCTGGTATTCTTTATTTTTAAAATTTGTTTCATAAGAGATTAAAGCAGCTAGTAATGCTGGATCAGTTCCATATTGTTTGGAATAGGCTAGTATCTCTTTTTCATAAGGAACATTGTATTTCAAAGTTTGATACTTATAAAAGCTAGCACCTGAACCAATGATTGCAGCAAGTACAACAAAAAAAATAATGGATATAAGACCCATCCTTCTCTTTCTGTGTTCTTGTCTCATTATGTCTCACCCTCGCTTCCTTTCATAAGCTCATAGGTGAATGCGAATGATTGCTTCGCGATATAGGTTTATTTTATAAATCACTTGATTTCATTCCCATCGGTTTAGCTTTCATCAATCTTACATTTTTGTAAGGGATCAATCTGATTCACATAGGCAAAATCGAATGTCGTCGAAGACTCGGATAAATTGCGCTTTTTATTGCTTTTGTTTAGTTTTAATTAAATTGTTTCACGTGAAACTTACTTTATCTTCTCTAAGCTTTCACGAAATATCATGCTTCGACAAACATGAAAAAGAGCCATTCTCAATTAAGAGTAATGGCTCTTCTCCTGTATTTCCCAGTTATATACGCAATAACCCCATCGCATCTTTTACACGATTGCACGTCTGTTCTGCAATCACACTGGCCTTTTCAGCACCAGCTCGCAGAATTTTGTCCAGCTCTGCTACGTCGTTATACTCATTAAAACGTTGCTGAATCTTACTAAGCTGCTCGGTTACAACCTCTACTAGATCTTTTTTCAATGTACCGTATCCTTGCCCCTGATAACGTTCTACTAGCGATTCAATAGATTCATCAGCAAACATACTATAGATTGTTAGCAAATTAGAGATACCAGGCTTATTTGTTTCATCAAAAGCAATGGAATTCTCGGTATCGGTTACTGCTCGCATAATCTTTTTCTTAAATACCTCTGGGGTTTCCAAAATCGCAATGCGACTCGCTTCACTCTCTGCTGATTTGGACATTTTTTTCGTCGGTTCGTCGAGAGCCATGATGCGTGCCCCAAATTCCTGGATTTTTGGCTCTGGAATGACAAAGGTCTCGCCATATTTATTATTAAATCGTTCTGCGATATCACGAGTTAACTCAATATGTTGCTTTTGGTCGTTCCCTACAGGTACGTGGGTCGTATCATACAATAAGATGTCAGCAGCCATTAAGACTGGATACGTAAACAGACCAACATTGACGTTCGCTTTTCCTTCTGCTTTATCCTTAAATTGTGTCATACGATTTAGTTCGCCCATGTAGCTAGCGCATTGCAATAACCAGCCAAGCTCAGCGTGTTCTTTTACATGTGACTGAATAAATACAGTAGCTTTCGCAGGATCAACACCGCATGCTAGATAGATTTGAGCAATTTCACGTGTACGTCTGCGCAGCTCTTCTGGATCTTGAGCAACTGTAATCGCATGCATATCTACTACGCAATAAAAGGCTTCTGCATCTGGCTCATGCTGTAATTCTACAAATTGCTTAATTGCACCTAAATAGTTACCTATTGTTAGGTTACCAGATGGTTGCACCCCTGAAAAAAAACGTTTCAATGTATCCACCTCTCTACTTTTGACAGAAATAAGTCTTATCCTGATTTTATTTTCGTTTTTCTTTACATAAATTATAGCATGAGAGGGTTTTCTTCCGATAGTTGCGTCTTGGTTTAACACCAATTAGCATCATTTCAATAATAAGATACTACTTATCCTTTCAAGCCAAGATAATAGGCTAGGACTGGTTAGAATCCCAAGCTCGAAGGACAATGACTGCATTATGTCCACCAAATCCAAAGGAATTGGACATTCCTATTCTCATTTCTGCCTTGCGAGCTTCATTAGGAACATAGTCTAAGTCACAAATAGGGTCTTGGTTATCCTGGTTAATGGTAGGTGGGATAATTCCTTCTTGCAGAGTCTTTACCAATGCGATAGCCTCAACAGCACTGGCTGCCCCTAGCATGTGTCCGGTCATGGATTTATTTGCTGTCACAGGAATTTCATATGCTTTTTCTCCAAAAAGCCGTTTGATTGCCGCTGTTTCTGATCGATCCCCAACCTCGGTACTGGTAGCGTGTGCGCTAATCACATCGACCTGCTCCGGTTGTACTCCAGCCTCTTGTAAAGCTAGCTTCATAGCCTGATAAGCACCTTTTCCTTCTGGATGAGTAGCTACAATATGATACGCGTCCGAGCTTGCTCCATAGCCCAGCACCTCAGCATAGATACAAGCATTTCTTTTTTTCGCATGCGCTAAGGATTCAAGAATCAGGATACCTGCCCCTTCAGCCATAACAAACCCATCACGATCAGCATCAAATGGCCTGCTTGCCAATTCTGGCTGATCATTTCGGGTAGATAGTGCCGTTGCATTTCCAAAACTAGCGACAGCTAATTCTGTAATAGCCGCTTCTGTCCCTCCCGCAAAAACTACATCAGCGCCACCAGATTTGATCAGGCGCATCGCTTCGCCAATAGCTGTATTTCCTATTGAACAAGCTGTTACGGGAGACATACTTGGCCCCATCGCTCCATATTTAATGCTAATCATAGAGGACGCCATATTGGCAATCATCATGGGAACTAATAATGGACTCACACGATCTGGACCTCTCTCCTTTCGTATTTGCTCTTGTCCCATCATGGTTTGAATGCCGCCAATGCCAGAGCCAACATATACGCCTAAACGCTCTAAATCAATTTCATCAAGTACAAGGCCAGAATCTATTAGGGCCTGCTCAGCAGCTACCAAAGCAAACTGACTGAAGCGATCCATGCGCCGTGCCTCTTTACGTCCAAAAATGGAATCTGCATCAAAGTCCTTAACTACCCCAGCAAACTTGGTTTTATACTTGCTAGTATCAAATGTATCTATATATGAAATTCCGGATGTACCTTGTACTAAATTACTCCAAAAGCTCTCTACATGATTTCCCATTGGTGATACAACACCCATACCAGTAATTACTACTCTTTCCATAGGCACTCTCCTTTACTTACATATTTGGAAATGTTTCAATTTCTTCTTATTTCTATCTTGGCAAAGCCTCTATCCTATTACAAGTTGTTATTTATCCTAGTATAATTAGTACCAGTATAAGCAGACAGTAAGGAGGGATCATAGAATGAATAAAAATGCCCGACTTCAAGCACTTTCTACCTTTTTAAAAAATCAAAGAGCAAAGATTTCTCCCGAGTCGGTTGGCCTCGTAGCAGGTGTCCGCAGAAGAACGCCAGGGTTACGCAGAGAAGAAGTAGCCCAGCTAGCTGGCGTTAGCACCACCTGGTACACCTGGCTGGAGCAAGGACGTGACATCACCGTCTCCAAATCAGTAGTCGATGCTATCGCTACTGCCTTACAGCTAACAGTGGATGAGCAGAAATACCTACATTCGTTAGCACTTGGAGCTGGACCCGTTATCTCAAAAAATACGGGGGAAATCACGGAAATTCCGCCTTCTTTGCAAAAAATTTTACAAGAGCTGCATTTTTGCCCCACGATCGTCTCGAACAGCAGAAGTCATATTTTGGGCTGGAATGCAGCAGCTTCCCATGTATTTTTGGATTTTAACCAGATTCCCTACGAGGAGCGTAACTTATTAGGCCTGATATTTACCAGAAAGGAATTGCAACGGTTAGCTGTTAATTGGGAGCATTTTGCTAGTGGCTTTTTATCTATCTTCCGGGCCTCTTATGGGCAATATGTCGAGGATGAATGGTATAGTCAATTCGTAGAGAAAATGAAAACCGTCCATCCTGATTTTCAGCGGTTGTGGGAACAGAGCGAGGTCAGCTCTGCGCCGGAGGTTTACATTGAATTTAGACATGCTAAAGCGGGAAAGATGTTATTCCATCTTACCTCCTTGCAGGTTCATGGCAGCGGGGACTTACGCTGTAGTATTTACACCCCTGTGCCACAGTCTACGACGGAAGCTAAGTTAAGGAAGCTGATGGAGGAAGTGCTATAAAATTTATCAAATAATGATAGCGCTAGCTTTAGGGGTAAATAATCGGGAAAAGGGGAAGCTTAACCAATAAGTACAAAAGCAAATAGAGATGGATCAAATTCCTTTTTCCTGCAAAAAAAAGCTTGCCCCGTAAAGGACAAGCTTTTTGTCTTCTTATTGAATGAATTGAATTCTGGTGCTTCACTCCGAGATAGACGGAGCCCACCTTAAATATCCAAATTGCGTACGTTACGAGAGTAGCTTTCAATAAAGTCACGACGCGGCTCTACTTCATCACCCATTAGAGTTTGGAAGACCATATCTGCATCAATAGCATCTTCTAGGTCTACCTGTAGCAAAGTACGAACTGAAGGGTCCATTGTTGTTTCCCACAATTGCTCTGCATTCATTTCCCCTAGCCCTTTGTAACGCTGAACGTTAGGCTTAGGAGTCTCTTTTAGCTGGCTTAAGATTTGGTCGCGTTGACGATCATTAAAGGCATACTGAATTGTTTTTCCTTGCTTAATACTAAAGAGTGGCGGCTGTGCAATATACACAAATCCAGCTTCAATTAGTTGACGCATATAGCGATAGAAGAAGGTTAACAATAGCGTACGGATGTGAGCACCATCGACGTCGGCATCTGTCATGATGACGATTTTATGATAACGCGCTTTGCTGATATCAAAATCCTCACCAATACCGGTTCCAAGTGCAGTGATGATCGTCCGAATCTCGTTGTTACCTAAAATTTTATCTAGTCGGGATTTCTCTACGTTCAATACTTTACCACGCAACGGTAAGATCGCCTGGAAATGACGATCGCGTCCCATTTTGGCAGAACCACCCGCAGAGTCCCCCTCTACAATAAACAATTCGCTCTCGGATGCATCTTTGGAGGAACAATCCGCTAGCTTACCGGGCAGGGCACTTACTTCCAAGGCATTTTTACGGCGAGTAAGCTCACGTGCCTTACGAGCCGCTTCACGCGCTCTGGCAGCCATCAGGGACTTCTCTACAACCTTTTTGGCTACAGCAGGGTTCTGTTCCATAAATTCCTGGAATCGCTCAACAAAGACCGATTCTGTGATGCTGCGAGCTTCAGAGTTCCCTAGCTTGGTTTTGGTTTGTCCTTCAAACTGCGGTTCAGGAATCTTAACGGAAATAATCGCTGTAATTCCCTCACGTACATCATCACCAGACAAGTTTTGATCTTTTTCTTTCAGGAAATTAAATTTACGGCTGTAATCGTTAATTACGCGAGTTAAGCCTGCTTTAAAACCAGCCTCGTGTGTACCACCCTCATGCGTATTAATATTATTGGCGAAAGAATAGATATTGCTTACATAGCTATCATTGTATTGAATGGCTACCTCTACCTGCAATCCATCTTTTTCGCCTTCACAGTAGATCACTTCATCATGCAGGCTTTCACGGTTTTTATTCAGAAACTCCACGTAGGATTTAATTCCGCCCTCATAATAAAAATCATCACGGCGTTCTTGACCCTCGCGTTGATCCTCTAACGTAATCCGCAAGCCTTTATTTAGGAAAGCTAATTCACGTATCCGCTTTTGTAGCAATTCATACTCGTATACGGTTGTTTCCGTAAAGATAGTTGGATCTGGTTTAAAGGTAATGGTGGTACCAGTTGTATCTGTTTCACCAATGATTTTCAGTTCTTCCTCCGGCGCACCAACATTAAAGCGCATGGAATAAATGTTTCCGTTTTGTTTAACAGTAACAGTCATCCATTCTGAAAGAGCATTAACAACAGAGCTACCTACTCCGTGCAATCCCCCAGAAACCTTATATCCGCCACCCCCGAATTTACCTCCGGCATGTAGAACGGTTAGAACTGTTTCTACTGTGGATTTCCCCGTTTTTTCATGAATCCCTGTAGGAATACCACGCCCATTATCAACAACGGTGATCGTATTATCTTTATGAATCAATACGTTAATTTCCGTACAATAACCTGCCAGTGATTCGTCGATAGAGTTGTCTACGATCTCCCATACCAAGTGATGTAGACCTCGACTGCTAGTAGAGCCAATGTACATACCTGGGCGTTTGCGTACCGCTTCTAAACCCTCCAGTACCTGTATCTGACTAGCATCATAGTTTTGATCTTTAGTTGTTACATCCACTACTCAGTCAACTCCTTACTATCAGTTTGTACAGAGGGAAACAGCTCACTGTGCTGTATAAACTGCGCACGTTTTTTCAAGGTAAGCGAAGAAATGGGCGAACAGTAAATAGCACGATCCGTAATTACGTAGGATTTAATCTCTTCCGACTGCTGATCAATCAGGCGTTTTTCTTTCTTCTGATCTCCCATAAATGTGAGGGATATCTTCGAGTGCTTGACCGTTTGATGATCGATGATAGAGATAACCTCCTTCATACTAACAACCGTATCTCCTCCCACGTGCAGAAACATACACTTCACCTTACCCTTCTTTGGAAATGGACCCCTCTTGCACATTGAAGCGAGTTGCTTGCTGTAAGACCTGATGCTTTAATCCTTCCACACCTGTTGTCGTTACAAACGTTTGAATTTTATCTTGTATCGTTTCAAGTAATAATGTTTGTCTATGCTCATCCAGTTCTGACAAGACGTCATCAAGCAAAAGAATCGGATATTCCCCAACTTCTTGCTTAATCAACTCAATTTCGGCTAATTTCAAAGATAAAGCCGTTGTTCGCTGCTGACCTTGTGAGCCAAATGATTGTACATCCATCTCGTTTACCAAAAGAGAGAAATCATCACGATGAGGTCCGATTAGTGTGCTACCTCTCATCTTTTCCCGTTCAAATATCTCTTCATAAGCAGCCAGTAGCGCTTGAAGAGCTTCTTCCTCTTTCATCTCTTTGGTAACAGGAGAACTATTCACATAATGCAAACTCAGCTTCTCTTTACCATCTGTAATTCCAGCGTGGATTTCTTGAGCCCATTGCTCTAATTTAGTGATAAACTCAAAACGCTTCCTTAGTAATTTTACAGTTAAATCAGCTAATTGTGTATTCCAAATTGCCATAAGGTCAATCTGACTACTCTTTTTCATGGCAAGGTCTTTCAATAGCTGATTTCTCTGAGCTAACACTTTATTGTAATTGCTCAAGTGGTAGATATATGTTGGAGAAACCTGACCAATTTCCATGTCTAGAAAGCGTCTGCGTTGGGCTGGAGCGCCCTTTACGATTGCTAAATCCTCTGGCGCAAATAACACAACATTTAAAGAACCGATATAATTACTCAATTTTTTCTGCTCTAAACTATTAATTTTAGCCTTTTTACCTTTATTGGTCAACTGCATCTCTAAACGAACAGATCCGTAGCGTCGATTGACTTCACTACGGATCGCCGCATAATCTGCATTCCACTTAATCAGTTCTTTATCCTTGGAGGTTCGGTGGGATTTGGCCAGAGCAAGTACATAGATAGATTCTAATGCATTAGTCTTGCCCTGCGCATTATTCCCAATGAATAAATTAATCGGTCCTGTAAAATCCAGTGAAAGCTCTCTGTAATTTCGATAGTTAGTCAAAAACAGATTACGTAAGAACAAAGGGCTTACTCCTCTCAGCGTACAGCCACTTGATAAGAGCCGTACCCTTCAATAACCACTAGATCATCTGGATATAGCTTACGACCACGGCGGTTTTCTTTTTCTCCATTTACCATAATGGGAACCTCAGCTAAAAAAGGCTTAGCCATTCCACCCGTATCAATTACTGAACTTAGTTTTAAAAACTGTCCAAGCGTAATATATTCTGTAGAAATGTAAACTTTATCTGCCATGTGGGAAAACTCCTTTAGGGGTGGCTACCTCTTAATACGTACGAACTGGCAAGATTAGATGTAGACTCCAATCATGATCAGTAGGCTGAATAATAAATGGGCTCATTGCCCCAGTAAAGCTAGTTACAATCTCAGAGCTGTCAATGGAACGAAGGGCATCAATCATAAACTTTGCGTTGAAGGAGATTTTTAACTCCTCCCCAGTGCATTGTTTTGGCTGAATGGTTTCCGTTACTTTTCCGATCTCTGGTGCATTCGATGAAATTTCTACATTTCCATCTGGCAATGTTACCAATTTTACCACATTGGTTTTTCCTTCACGGCTTAATAAGGAAGCACGCTCAATGGATTGTAAAAATTCTTTGGTTGATAAAACAATCTCAGTTTTACAGCCCTGTGGAATAATACGATTTGTATCTGGATAAGTTCCCTCCAACAGTCTGGAATAGAATAAGATATGATTTGATTTTACTAAAATTTGATTGTCGGCTACAACGATATCAACCAAATTCTGATCATCATCTATAATCTTTACCAATTCATTACAACTTTTACCCGGTACAACAATATTATAGAATCGCAGGGATTCAGAACACTCTACTTTTGCATTGCGAGAAGCAAAACGATGGCTATCTG
This sequence comes from Brevibacillus sp. SKDU10, assembly GCF_001645205.1. Taxonomy (NCBI): domain Bacteria; kingdom Bacillati; phylum Bacillota; class Bacilli; order Caryophanales; family Paenibacillaceae; genus Brevibacillus; species Brevibacillus sp. SKDU10. Next base: position 23,745 of record NZ_LSSO01000141.1, read on the forward strand.
TCGCTACAAATTTTAGTATTCCCTCTTCTAATGTCCACATAATCCCTGTTAAGATGGGACGCATTTCAGAAGTGGCAACTGCAAAGGATGTTTGGCGAATCATTGTTTTTAATAAATCGCTTGGAATGCTGAAAACCTTATCCTCTTCTAATTGAGGTAATTGAGGATACTCATTAGCATTTAGACCGTTGATTGTAAACTCGGCTTGACCTGAACGAATCAACGTAAGTAAACGATCATCTACGCTAATATCAATTTCATTAGCTGGCAATTTACGTACAATTTCACTAAAAATACGTGATGGCAGCACGATGCTACCTGGTTCGTGTACAGTAACTCCCCAATTTTCTCCCTCTTCTAATGGAACATGCACCTCAATAGAAATATCTGAATCACTACCAGTTAATGTTAAGCCTTCTTCATTTGCTGTTAGCTTAATACCTGTCAAAATTGGAATCGTTGTTCTAGTTGAAACAGCTTTAGCCACATGTGAAACAGCAGTTGATAGTTTGTCACGTTGGACTGTAATTTTCATTATACCTTACCCCCGTATACAAGGATTTGTTCTATAAAAGAATTATGCATAGTTCCGTATGCTGTATGCATATATAGTAAGTAATCTTTTATATTAAAAAAATAATAGTAGTAATAGGAACTGTGGATTTGTGGATATCCGCCAAAAACGCTGAAAAGTAAAGCCTATACACATGTGGATAAGTTGTGTATAGGCTTTTTAGGTTATTCACAAATGTACACAGGAATAATAGTTTAATGGCCAGCCTTCAATTTTTCAATAAGGTTTTGGATGGTGGCCTGCAATTGAGGATCAACTGCTAATGATTTCGAGATTTTTTCATGGGCATGGATAACCGTTGTATGATCTCGTCCGCCAAATTCGTCCCCGATTTTAGGGAGTGAGGCATCAGTAAGCTCACGAGATAGATACATGGCTATTTGTCTTGGAAAAGCAACCGATTTTGTGCGTTTTTTTGCTTTAAAATCCTCTAATTTTAACGTGTAAGCTTCACCAACTGCACGTTGAATATCAATAATTGTAATGATTTTTGGCTTAGAGGAAGGAATGATATCCTTGAGCGCCTCTGCTGCCAATTGTGTATCAATATCGCGATTAATCAGAGAAGAATAAGCAACAACGCGAATCAAAGCACCTTCTAACTCACGAATGTTGCTATCAATCTGGTTGGCAATATAAATCATAACCTCATTCGGAATATCCAGATTCTCGGCTTTGGCCTTCTTACGCAGAATGGCAATTCGAGTTTCCAGATCAGGTGGTGAAATATCTGTAATCAAGCCCCATTCAAAACGGGAACGCAATCGATCCTCCAAAGTAGGAATTTCCTTTGGCGGTCGATCGGATGAAATGATGATTTGTTTGCTTTCTTCATGCAGGGCGTTAAAAGTATGGAAAAATTCTTCCTGCGTTGATTCTTTTCCAGCCAAGAATTGAATATCATCTATAAGCAAAACATCTACACTACGATATTTATTGCGGAATTCAACCGCTTTATTATCGCGAATGGAGTTAATAAACTCATTCGTAAATTTTTCAGATGATAAATAGACCACTTTCGCAGATGGATTATGCTGAACGACATAATGGCCAATCGCATGCATTAAGTGTGTTTTACCAAGACCTACACCACCATAAATAAACAGTGGATTGTATGCTTTCGCAGGTGCTTCAGCTACGGCTAGTGAAGCTGCATGGGCAAAACGGTTCCCCGAACCAATTACAAATGTGTCGAATGTATACTTCGGATTTAAGATACTAGGCGGTTGATCGTCGCCAGCTAGAGGTTGAGATACTAATTTTGCTTTCGCCATAGGTAACTCATCAGTAAGACCGAAGTCGGGATTTTGGGGAACGACAAACTTCACCTTCATATGGATGCCTGTCGTTTCATAAAGCGTTTCTATGATAAGTGGTGAATAGCGAGATTCGAGCCAATCACGAGCAAATTCATTTGGAGCGACCACAATCAAAGAGTCTTCCTCTAATGCAGTTGCCTTTGTCGCCTTCAACCAGGTGTCGAAGCTAGGCTTGCTTAATGTTTTCTCGATTTTAGCTAAAACTTTTCGCCATAATTCAATAATAGTTGCGTCCACCTAGTAAATCCCTCCTTTCAGCGCTACACAGGCATTGTGGATAATTAAACATGCTAAATCATATGTCATCACGGACTCCCGTACCTTCTGAGAAAAAAATAAGACAATTATCCGCATAGCTGTGAGTATCTTATTCACAATGCGGAATATCTGTCCACAACCTTATCCACATGCTGTGGAAAAGTAAAAATCTGATTTCACTTATCAACGGATCAAAACAAAAACATGATATCAAATAAAAGCCATGATATCAATGGTTTTTTAATAGTTATCCACAAACACAACAAATAGTAGCCTTATTCTATCAACACCCCTATATTTTGTGTGCAACCTGTAGATAAATTTGTAGAAAACTTTTCTGTGGATAAAAAAGATATACACAGGGGCGGGAAATAATCTTTTGTGGATAGTTATTTATAGTAGAAAATAGACGATGAATAGAAAAAAGATAGATGTAGGAAGAAGAGAATGTAAAAGTAGAGGGATTAATTTGGCAAAAGGGATTAGATAACGAGTAACTTGACTTTTTGATTATTTCTTTATATAATTCCAAAGAATGCTTGGAGGACGGAGGTGTAACTTCAATATGAGACCTACATTTAATCCTAACAACCGTAAACGTAAGAAAGATCACGGGTTCCGCAAACGTATGAGCACAAAAAATGGCCGTAAGGTTTTAGCTGCCCGTCGTCGTAAAGGTAGAAAGGTGCTTTCCGCTTAGGCCACATTTTAAAGTGGCCTTTTTCTATAGATACTACTTAAGAGTACTTCTATAGAAAAAGGTGAGAGAATATATGTGAGGAGCCAGCCCTGTCTGGCTTCTTCCTTTGTTTCTTGGTAATACTAGAAGCAGTGGAATGCGCCCTTTTTTTCCACTATAATGTTGATGGTAGGGGTGTCCACCAATGCATCGCTCGCATCGATTGCGAAAAAATGAAGAGTTTCAGAAGGTTTTTCAAAAGGGAAAATCGGCTGCTAACAAACAATTTGTTATTTATACATTAGAAAATCAGGGACAAGCCACTTTTCGAATCGGGATCTCTGCTAGTAAAAAAATTGGCAACGCTGTCACGCGCAATAAAGTTAAGCGACTTTTAAAAGAAGCGATTGCTGCGATTGAGGATCGAATCAAGCCTCATTTGGATATCATTGTAATTGTGAGACCAGGGGTAGAAGAGATGCCGCTTGCTTCCATACAAGGCTCTTTAATGCATGCTTTAAAAAGAGTAAAAGCAATAAAGGCGGTTGAGATACATAACGAAAAAAGAGGTTAGATGATAATGAAGAAATTTTTGATTGGGTTTATCCGCTTTTATCAGAAATTTATTTCACCATTAAAGCCTCCAACCTGTCGATTTGCGCCTACGTGTTCCTTTTATGCGATTGAAGCCATACGCCGTTTTGGTGTATGGAAGGGTGGGTGGTTAGCTATTGTGCGAATTGCTAAATGTCATCCCTTTCATCCAGGAGGAATTGATCCAGTACCAGAGAAACATAAATAATATAACTTTCCTTAACTAAAGGAGGAACATGTCTTTGAGTAGTCGTATTCGCTATGTCCTTCTGCTTGGATTGCTTATGGTAATTCTGGCAGGATGTGGGACTGATATTGCACATCCTCCGCCAATTGGTCCTGAATCAACTGGAATCTGGGATAAATTCTTCGTTTATCCGCTATCTTGGCTGATCAAGGAATCCGCACTTTTACTTGGCGGTAGCTTCGGGCTTGGAATTTTGGTTGCGACGATTTTAATTCGTACGTTGACATTGCCACTTAACGTGAAGCAAATTAAATCTTCCAAGGCAATGCAGGTCATTCAACCGGAACTTCAAAAAATCCGAGATAAGTACAAAAATGATCCACAAAGAGTACAGCAAGAAACCATGTTATTATTCCAAAAAAATAACATTAACCCACTGGCAGGATGTTTACCATTATTGGTTCAAATGCCTATTCTTATTGCTTTTTATAATGCGATTATTCGCACGAGCGAAATCCGGGAGCAATCGTTTTTATGGATGCAGCTAGGTGAAAAGGATCCGTTCTTTATCTTGCCTGTTTTAGCTGCTCTGACAACATTCCTGCAACAAAAAATGATGGGTTCTGCCATGCAAAACAACCCTCAAATGCAAATGATGTTGTACATGATGCCTATCATGATTTTGGTAATTTCTATGACGTTACCTTCTGCCCTTGCTTTGTATTGGGTATACGGTAACATCTATATGATTATCCAAACGTATTTCTTATACAAAGATAACCGTACTACTCAGAAAAGTCCCAAGGGGGGAGCTTCCAAGTGAAAAAAGCGCTAGCTTCAGCCAAAACGATTGATGAAGCTGTTGAAAAGGCACTGCGAGAACTTGGAGTATCAAAAGACAGAGTAAATGTTCGCGTACTAGAAGAGCCAAGTAAAGGATTTCTTGGTTTGATAGGTACGAGAGATGCAAAAGTAGAAGTGGAAGTGCAGTATGATCCGATTGAAGAGGGACGCGGATTTTTAGCTGATGTGTTAAAGCAAATGAACCTCAATGTGAAAATCGATTCCCAAAAACAATCAGAAGGTACCGTTTTCCACATGATTGGTGAAGATCTGGGCATGGTAATTGGTCGACGTGGTCAGACATTGGATTCCTTGCAATATTTGGTTAACGTTGTAGCCAATAAACATGCAGAAAAGCACGTTCGCATTATTTTAGATGCAGAAAATTATCGAGCAAAGCGCAGAGAGGCACTAGAGAAATTAGCTTATCGTCTTGCTCAAAAAGCGATTCATACCAAACGAAACGTACGTTTGGAACCAATGACAGCGGCAGAACGAAAAGTGATTCACGCCTTTTTGCAAACACGTACGGATGTCATTACATTTAGTGAAGGTGAAGAACCGCATCGCTACATTGTGGTTGCACCGAAAACAAAGGAAAAAGAAGCCTCACGCTAGGCTTCTTTTTTTTGTGCGTTTTACTTGATTTGATTTTGCCAATACTGTGGATAAGTCTCAATGGCAGGCGCTCTATTCATTGTGGGAAAAATGTGATATGCTAAGGCGTTAGGAAAAGAATGCCTACTTCATAGTTTTGAGGTGAAATATAGTGAATATGGATACGATTGCAGGTGTGGCCACGCCCATGGGGGAAGGTGGAATTGCAGTCATTCGTGTGAGTGGCGATGATGCAATTTCGATTGTGGATAAAATCTATCGAGGCAAAAATAAGTTATCCACTGTGGATAGTCATACGATACATTATGGTGCGCTGGTAGATCCAGTTGCTAATGAGCAAGTAGAGGAAGTACTAGTTTCTGTTATGAAGGCACCACGTACTTTTACACGGGAGGATGTAGTGGAAATCAATTGCCATGGAGGTTTGATTTCTGTAGAGAAGGTCCTCGATCTGGTGCTGGAGCATGGAGCAAGATTGGCAGAACCGGGGGAATTTACGAAAAGGGCCTTCTTAAACGGCCGTATTGATTTATCACAAGCGGAAGCCGTTATTGACCTGATTCGGGCTAAAACGGATAAAGCTTTAAAGGTAGCCTTATCACAAGTAGAGGGAAAGCTGTCCAAGCTAATTAAGGGCTTGCGTCAGGAGTTAATAGAAGCAATGGCTCATATTGAGGTAACGCTTGATTATCCTGAGCATGATGTAGAAGAGTTTACCCAGAATTTCCTCCTAGGTAAGTGTGAGGAGGTAAAACAACAAGTAGCTCGTTTACTACAAACGGCTAAACAAGGTAAAATCCTGCGCGAGGGATTATCTACTGCGATCATCGGAAGGCCTAACGTTGGAAAATCGTCATTATTAAATAGCTTTGTACAGGAAGATAAAGCGATTGTAACAGAGATTGCTGGGACGACTCGCGACGTTATCGAGGAATATGTAAATGTAAGAGGGGTTCCTCTTCGTCTAATTGATACAGCTGGAATTCGGGAGACAGATGACATTGTTGAAAAAATCGGTGTAGAAAAGTCTCGCCAAATTCTTCAACAAGTCGATTTAGTGCTGCTTATGGTAAACTATAATGAGTTTTTAAACGATGATGATCTAGCTATTTTTGAGGCTGCTAAAGGCTTGCAGGTAATCATTATCGTCAATAAAACTGATTTACCGCAAAAGCTGGATATAGATAAGGTAAAAGAGGCTTTTCCGAGTGCGCCTTTGATTTTAACGTCCATCAAGGAAGAGAAGGGAATCGATCAGCTAGAGCAAGCTATCGCCCATCTATTCTTTACAGGTCGTGTCCAACAGGAAGATATGACATATGTCAGTAACGCTCGCCATATTAATTTGCTGCGTCAGGCCGAACAGGCTATGGCAGATGCTATTGACGGCGTTCATCAACAAATGCCGGTAGATATGGTGCAGATAGATATTAAAAAGGCATGGGAGTTATTAGGAGAAGTAATCGGAGAGAGTGTTGGCGAGGACTTAATTGATCAGATTTTCTCCCAATTCTGTCTCGGTAAATAGGAGGTAGAAACATGAGCACAACATACAACGGCGGGGAGTTTGACGTAATTGTTATCGGAGCAGGTCATGCAGGGTGTGAATCTGCGTTGGCGGCTGCTCGTATGGGATGTCAAACCCTGCTTATCACGATCAATCTAGACGCTGTAGCCTTCATGCCTTGTAACCCATCAGTAGGTGGCCCTGCAAAAGGCCACGTTGTTCGTGAAATTGATGCTTTAGGCGGCGAGATGGGTAAAAATACAGATAAAACCTATATCCAAATGCGGATGCTTAATACAGGAAAAGGCCCGGCTGTTCATGCCTTGCGTGCGCAAGCGGATAAGTTTGCATACCAGCATGAAATGAAGAAAACGATTGAAAATACGCCAAATCTCATTTTGCGTCAAGCGATGGTTGAGGAGCTAATTGTAAATAACGGCGTGTGTGAAGGGGTTATTACGAACACTGGGGCACAATATAAAGCGAAGGCAGTCGTCGTTACCACAGGAACATACTTACGTGGAAAGATTATTATTGGTGATCTTCAGTATGAAAGTGGACCAAATAACATGCGTCCTTCCGTGCGTTTGGCTGAGCATTTAAAAGAATTGGGCTTTGAGCTTGTTCGTTTTAAAACCGGGACACCGCCTCGCGTGCATAAAAGCAGCGTTGATTTCTCCAAGATGGAAATTCAGCCAGGTGATGAGGAGCCACGTGCATTTTCATATGAAACAACAGCTTCGATTCCTGATCAATTACCATGCTGGTTAACATATACGAATTTGGAAACTCATGAAGTGATCCAGGATAATCTGCATCGTGCTCCGATGTATTCTGGTGCAATTGAAGGAACCGGGCCACGTTATTGCCCTTCTATAGAAGATAAAGTAGTACGTTTCAACGACAAACCGCGTCATCAAATCTTCCTGGAGCCAGAGGGTCGTCATACAGAAGAGATGTACGTACAAGGTTTGTCAACCAGTCTGCCTGAGGATGTTCAGTTAAGCATGCTTCGTTCTATGGACGGTATGGAAAATGCTAAAATGATGCGTCCTGGTTATGCCATTGAGTATGATTCCATTGTGCCTACACAATTGTGGCCTTCATTGGAAACCAAATTGATAGAAGGTCTGTTTACAGCAGGACAGATTAATGGTACATCAGGCTATGAAGAGGCAGCAGGGCAAGGTCTAATGGCAGGGATAAATGCAGCGCGCAAGGTACAGGGAAAACCTCCAGTGATTCTAGGTCGAGAAGAAGCATATATGGGTGTTCTTATTGATGATCTAGTTACCAAGGGGACGAATGAACCTTACCGTCTGTTAACCTCTCGTGCGGAATACCGTCTCTTGCTTCGTCATGATAATGCAGATATGCGTTTAACTGACATTGGTTACGAAATTGGTTTAATCAGTGAAGAACGCTACAACAAATTTCAACAAAAACGCGAGCTAGTAGCAAAGGAAAAGGAACGTTTGCATTCAACTCGGATTCGTCCAGAAAACGAATTGGCTCAGGAGGTACTTCGAGAAGCAGGTACTCCTGAACTGGCAGAGGTGATTGATCTAGCTCAATTATTACGTCGTCCAGAGGTAACGTATGAGCATATCCACCGCATTTCTCCTGCTCCAGAAGAGTTAGATATAGATGTTCGCGAGCAAGTAGAAATTCAAGTCAAATACGACGGATATATTCGTAAATCGTTAGCTCAAGTAGAAAAAATGAAAAAGGTGGAGGAAAAGCTCATTCCGAAAAGTATCGACTATACCGTTATTTCCGGTATGTCGAAGGAAGCGCGTGAAAAGCTACAAAAAATTCGTCCACTAAACATTGGTCAAGCATCACGTATTTCCGGTGTAACGCCAGCTGATATCTCTGTATTGATGATTTATATGGAGCAATTTCATCGCATGCTAAACCAAGCCGCTGAATAGAGGAGACTGGAATGAGCAAACAGGATTTTTCTGCACGCCTACAAGAAAAAGGGATTGTGCTTACTTCCGAACAATTGGACCAGTTTGATCAATATTATCGTCTATTGGTCGAATGGAACGAAAAAATGAATTTAACGGGCATTACCGAAGAGGATGAGGTATATAATAAGCACTTTTACGACTCCATTTCTTTAGCGTTTTATGTTCCGTTGCAGGATATGAAGAAAATGGCCGATGTAGGAGGAGGTGCTGGTTTTCCAAGCATTCCGCTGAAGATTTGCTTCCCTCATTTACAGATGACCATCATTGATTCCTTGCAAAAACGCATGAATTTCCTAAGTCATGTAGGTACAGAACTAGGCCTGACGGATTTGTACCCTGTGCATGGAAGAGCAGAAGAGGTTGGACAGGATAAAAAGTACCGTGAACAGTTCGATATCGTATCAGCCAGAGCAGTGGCGCGATTGAATTTATTAGCAGAGTTTTGTCTGCCTTTGGTTAAGCAAAACGGCTTGTTCGCTTCCATGAAGGGGCCAGACGTTACGCTTGAACTAAATGAGGCGAAACGGGCTATTAAGCTACTTGGTGGTAAAACCCGTAAGGTAGAGAGTTTTGAGCTACCTGACGAAGCGGGGGAGAGAAATATCATTCTTATCAACAAAATAGAGACAACTCCCAAAACATATCCGCGTCGTCCAGGCATTCCGGCTAAAAAACCATTGCTATAGTAGCTAGTTAAAGCATGTATATCACGGAGAAGTTGGTCCCAATGGGGCTAACTTCTTTTTATATGTGAGCATAGGAAGGATAAATGACTCTATTTTCCATATAAAAAATAAAAGAAAACAGGAAAAGTTTTAGCCCAATTAGCCGTTATACAAAGAGAGATATTTCATCCAGATTTTGTTACTCCCCAATGCGAACTAAATTCCTGTGTCTGTAGGAGAGGGCGAAAGAAGTGCATGGATGCTATTATGCAAGAAATAGTTCCACCTGAGCTACCTGGATTAACAACAGCGGCCGGAATGTGGGTAGCTTTTGCTATTGGATGATTATTTAGTGCTGGCATGTATATAACTGCTATTGTTGCTGCTTTTTTTGCCTATCTGGCTTTGGATTTTCATTGAATTTTTCCTGGACTGTTTCAGTACTTTAGAAATGAACGAACAGAAAAAGATGAAGTGGAAAAAGAAGAGAAAATATTTGTATCAAAGGTAAAGCGTAGGAAGAGAAAAAGACGTAATGAAGAGAAATAAGACATCGCCATGTTTCACGTGAAACACAAAGATTATCTGTTTCGTTGGCAGGATTTAAGCTTATGATGAAGAATACTTTGAAGCATAGAGGTGCCGGTTCTATCCGACATCGTCCTGTGCGAAATGTATAGTAACAAAAGCCTTAAGCCAGAGAAGAGATGTTCATATTCTTCTCTCTTTGCTTGTAAAGCGATAAATGTTGGGGAAATGATAAACCTAAGGCTCTATCATCGCTGAATTTTGGCCATCAATAAAGAATTGGCCACCAAGAGTTTTTCTAACAGTGTGTAAAGAAGTGGGGGATTTCAGAATGACAGTAAAAAATCAATTTTCACGTTTGTTTGGTCTCTCGGATAAAGCGGAAAACGAGGAGATTAAGCAAATTCCAGTTGATGAGATTGTCCCCAATCCTTATCAGCCTAGAACTGTGTTTGATGATGAAAAAATTGAAGAATTGTGCCAAACCATTAAGACACATGGTATTATTCAACCGATTGTGGTTCGTGTTCGTAATAACCAGTTTGAGATCATTGCGGGAGAGCGCAGATGGCGTGCATCAAAGAAAATCGGTATGGAACGGATACCCGCTATTGTAAAAGATTTTAATGATACACAGACAGCTTCTATTGCTTTAATCGAGAATTTACAACGTGAAGGATTAACGGCCATTGAAGAAGCCTATGCTTATCAAAAACTTATTGATCTTCATAATCTAACGCAGGAGAGCTTAGCGCAACGATTGGGCAAAGGGCAATCCACCATTGCTAATAAATTACGGCTTTTACACTTGCCTCAACAGATTCAGGAAGCTCTCATGGCAAGACGGATTACAGAGCGACACGCACGAGCTTTGATACCGTTAAAGGATGCAGAGCTACAAATTAAGCTGCTAGAAGAGATTTCTCTGCGTGAGCTTAATGTGAAGCAAACGGAAATCAGAGTGAAGCAATTATTAGAAATGATGGAAAATCCTAAGCCTGAGAAGGAAAAACGAGGAAGATTTAAGGCCTTTTCACGTGATTCGCGCATTGCTATCAATACTGTGCGTCAATCTATTGATATGGTTATTCAAACAGGGTTGCCTGTGGAAACCGATGAAGAGGATTACGATGAATATTATCAATTTACGATTCGTATCCCTAAAAATCAAAAACCTCAGTCATAAAGCGGCATGAGCCGCCTTTCTTTTTCTGTATGATTATGTATATATGGAATACGGGCATCATCTAAAATGTGTACTTTATCAACAAAATCGTTCTTACAAACAGCTAATTTTGCGCGAACAGCGTCAGGAATACGACAAGCTGCTCTCACAAGTAACATGTACAAATGAGGTGGAGATTTTGGGGAAAGTAATTGCAGTAGCCAATCAGAAAGGCGGCGTTGGTAAAACAACCACTGCTGTGAATCTAAGCGCTTGCTTGGCTAGTATAGGCAAAAAGGTTTTATTGGTGGATATCGATCCGCAAGGGAATGCTACAAGTGGTGTTGGTATTAATAAAGCCGATGTACGTTATTGCGTATACGATGTACTAATTAATGATATCAGCCCAATCGAAACAACTCTGCCTACTGAGATTGAGGGGTTATCTATTATCCCTGCTACGATACAATTAGCAGGTGCAGAAATAGAGCTAGTACCTACCATTTCACGAGAAATTCGCTTAAAAAAGGCACTAGAGGTCGTGAAAGATAACTATGATTTTGTTATTATAGATTGCCCTCCGTCTTTGGGGATTCTTACAGTCAATTCGCTGACAGCCTCCGACTCGGTCATCATTCCCATTCAATGTGAATATTATGCGCTCGAGGGGCTTAGTCAGCTTTTAAATACAGTTCGATTAGTTCAAAAGCATTTAAATGCTAATCTAGCTATTGAAGGAGTATTGTTAACGATGCTAGATGCGCGTACGAATTTAGGCATTCAAGTAATTGATGAGGTAAAGAAATATTTCCAAGATAAAGTGTATCAAACAATTATTCCACGCAATGTGCGACTAAGTGAAGCACCATCGCATGGACAAGCAATTATCAGCTATGATCCACGTTCGAGAGGGGCCGAAGTTTATACTGAATTGGCTAAGGAAGTGGTCGGTATATGAGTAAACGCTTGGGAAAAGGGTTAGGCGCCTTAATAACCTCTAATTTGATTGAAGAGAGTGAGCAAGTTACAGACGTCGAAATCAGTGAGATCCGTCCCAATCCATACCAGCCTCGTAAAGAATTTGAACCAAAAGCTCTGCAAGAACTAGGAGAATCTATCAAGATTCATGGCATCATTCAGCCTTTAATCGTCCGAAAGAGTATTAAAGGATATGAGTTAGTGGCGGGAGAACGACGTCTGCGTGCTGCTAAATTGGCAGACTTAAAGAAAGTCCCTGTAGTTATTAAAAGCTATACAGACCAACAGATTATGGAGCTTGCTCTTATTGAAAATTTGCAGCGGGAAAACTTAAATCCGATGGAAGAAGCCGAGGCATATTTTAAATTAATGGAGCATTGTTCCTATACCCAAGAGGAATTAGCGCAAAAAGTAGGGAAAAGTCGTCCCCATGTAACCAATATCATGCGATTGTTACAGTTGCCTGATAAAATAAAAGAACTAGTCGCTATGTCTTCCTTATCCATGGGACATGCGAGAGCGTTGATTCCTGTAGAAGATACAGATTTACAATGGAAACTGGCTTGCGAAGTGATTAAGTACGAGTGGACAGTACGCCAATTGGAGGAAACGGTGAAACAACTGCATGTTTCACGTGAAACCAAAAAGAAAAAGCCTGCTACAAAAGAAAAGGTATACGTTCAATGGGAGCAACGTCTACAGAATCGTTTTGGAACGGGTGTTCAAATCAATAAAACGAATAAAAAGGGAAAGATAGAAATAGAATTTTACTCCGACGACGATCTGCAACGCATTCTTGATATTTTGCAAATAGAAGAGTAAAGGAGCTTTTCCTATGTCAGTGACTTATTTGGATAATGCCGCATCTTCTTGGCCAAAGCCATCCCAGGTAAAAGAAGCAATGATAGAAGTAATAGACGATTACGCAGCTAATCCTGGTCGTGGAGGACATGCACTGGCGATGAAGGCCAGTAAAGCGTTGTTTCGGACGCGTATACAACTTGCTAGGTTGTTCGGGATCGAGAACCCGAATAACCTCTTTTTTTACCAAAATGCAACTCAAGCGCTCAATCAGGCGATAAAAGGCTTTCTACAGCCGGGGGATCATGTAGTAACCTCATCGATTGAACACAATTCTGTACGCAGGCCACTTGAATATTTGCGCGCGAAGCTTGGAATTGAAATTACATATGTCAGGCCGCGTGAAGATCAGTTATTTTATGCTGAGGATTTTGCCCAAGCATTTCGGAAAGAGACTAAATTGCTTGTGGTTAGCCACGCTTCTAATCTAACAGGTATGATCTTACCCATTAAGGAGCTAGGTCAACTGTGTAATCATCATCGGCTTACTTTCTTGGTGGATGCTTCGCAGACAGCAGGTGTTCTGCCTATAGATGTTGCCGATATGAAGATTGATATGTTAGCTTTTCCTGGTCATAAGGGGCTATACGGACCACAAGGAACAGGATGCTTATTTGTCAGAGATGAGATTAATCTGGAGCCATTACTACATGGTGGGACAGGAAGTCAATCCGAGGCTATTGAGCAGCCAACGACCAGACCAGACCGCTATGAAAGCGGAACAGCTAATACGGTTGGTATTGCGGGGCTAGGTGCTGGTGTATCATTCGTCCTGGAAACTGGAATTGAGAAAATTCATCAACAGGAATGGGCGTTAGCAAAAATGACCCTCGAGGAATTAATGAAGATAGACGGGGTAGAGGTATATGGACCTGACCTGTCAATCGAACGGGTTGGGCTGGTTGCGTTTAATATAAAGGGAGCAGATGCTTCTGAGATTGCCTTCATTTTAGACCAACAATACCAAATCGCTGTGAGGGCTGGTTATCATTGCACGCCGCTGGGCCATGAGACAGTTGGAACTGAAAAAAGAGGCGCTGTGAGAGCCAGCTTTGGGGTATTTAACGACGAAAATGACGTGAGGCGACTGATTTCGGCAATCAGGGAGATTTCCGAGGCATTTTATGTCGGATAAAAGAGGATGAAGATGAAAAAGGCAACCTTACTAGTGTGAGGTCGCCTTTTTTACTATCAACTACCGTCTCGTATAAACGGTATATCTTGATATGTGTAATCAAACGGGGAAAACAATTGAGCTGTTGCTTTGTGAATAGCTGAGGCAATAATATCAGCCATACTGACTACAACATGTAGCCGAGTGTTTTGTAGGACGAAATACTCCATAAAGCCACCTACATTGACAATTCCGGTGATATGGAAGTGTCCAACAGCGGGCAACTCTTTTTTTACTCCGGCTCCTGGTTTCACTGGACCATCAGCGACGTTAATACATCCTACATGCTGGTATTGCCCTAAACAAGCATCAATGGCTACGATGAGAGCATTAGGATGCTTTTCTGTTATCAGCGCGATCTGATCCGCAAGATTAACAGCATGCACAGGTTGTTCAAGCGTCCCATATACGAAAATATCGTCAAGAAAATATGTGTGTAGTCGAGAGCCAACTAAGGGACCTAAGGCATCACCGGTAGAGCGATCTGTTCCGATGCATAGAACTACTAGATCCTGATCTGCTGACTTTTGAAGGAAACGTTCATAAAGATGCTCAGACAATTTTCTCGTAGCTGACTCATGCGTGTGGTCAACCCTAAAGGGAGGATAAGAAACATCCCGATTCTCTTCAAATCGTTTCATAGATACCTCCACGAAATAAAAGTATTCCTAGTATATGGAGATTTAGGATGTTTTATACCTGAGGAGGGGATTGAGATTAGAAATTGATTAAAAACTGCAAGAGAAAGTAGAAGAGAGAGTCATCTCCGGGTAAAATAGATAATGCTTTACGAATGAGCTGGTGGGTAAGTGTGATAGAGGCTGGAGGAAAAGGAGAGAGCACAAAGATGGAAAATACCGTCTTGATCGCTTTTGATTCAACACAGCAAGCATTACGGGCAGAAATGTTATTAGAATATGAGGATATCGAAATCGATACCCGACCGACGCCTAAGGAAATTACGGCTGGATGTGCACTATCTATTGAATTTCCCCGCGAGTCATTTGAACGCGCACTGGCTATTATCACTTCACAGCACGTAGTCATACGTGGATTTTTTCATTATGAAAATGGAACTTACGTAGAGATAGGTTTGTAAAAAGAAAGGGGTTAAAGAGACTTGGAGGAAATACAACAGGACTTGAATGCTAACTTAACTGCATTTCAAAAGATGTGGAATCAGGTATATGGAGTACTATCAAATCCAGATTTTTGGGTGGATAAAGGGTTTGCTTTGATTGGGATTATTCTCATTATTGTGTTAGCCCGGATTTTAGTAACCATTATTGGAAAATCAGTTGATCGCATTTTTACTAATCGAGAGAAAAGTATGATTCAATTTGACAGACGTCGAGTAGATACGATGCGCATACTGGTTAAAAATGTGGCTAGATACACAATCTATTTCGTTACTCTATTGGTGGTACTAAGACAGGTAGGACTAGATTTGCAGCCGGTATTAGTAAGTGCGGGTGTATTGAGTCTTGCTGTAGGTTTTGGAGCGCAGAGCTTAGTAAAAGACGTCATTACAGGATTTTTCATTATTTTTGAAGATCAATTTGCTGTAGGAGATATGGTAACGATCAATGGAGTGACAGGGACCGTCATGGTTATTGGTTTGCGTATCACCAAAATTAAAAGCTGGACGGGAGAAGTGCATATCTTTCCGAATGGTACGATTAATCAAGTAACTAATTTCTCGGTTCAGAATTCAGTGGCTTTTGTTGATGTGTCTGTCGCTTATGAGGAAGATTTGACACATGTAGAAGAGGTTTTAAAGGAAATCGTAGAGAAAATGGGGAAAGAAGAAGAGGATATTGTCAATCAACCGCAGGTATTGGGTGTTCAAGCGTTGGGACCGTCAGAGGTCATTATTCGTGTGACAGCAGAGTGTAAGCCTAATACGCATTTTGGCATTATGCGTAAGATGAGAGCACGAATTAAACAAGAATTTGTTCGTAGAGGTATTGAAATCCCATACCCTAAAACTGTTATGATGGGGAAAGATAATAAAGTGATAAATCCAGGTGGGTGAATTCATGGAAAGAAAGAAATTTGATCTGGGGGACATTGTCCAGATGAAAAAACAGCATCCATGCGGCACAAATGCATGGAAGATTATTCGTATGGGGATGGATATTCGAATTAAATGTACGGGATGCGATCACAGTGTGATGATTCCGAGATTGGAATTTGAAAAGAAGATGAAAAAAGTATTGGTGCCAGCAGCGCCAAAAGAGTCCGCAGAAGAATAGTGTAGATATGCTGGATGCAAAAAAGATGCCTCGGTTATAGGGGCATCTTTTTTAGTATAGAAAAAACTTTCCACAAAAATAAATAAAAAAATGTGGATAACCCAAAAAGTGAAAACCTATATATAGCAAGGCTTTCACTTGTGTATAACTTTTTTTGAAAAAACTATCCACAAAGATATCCACAGGCTTATCCAGGATAGAATTGAATAATTTTGTGACAATTTATCACAATAAAAGAGATGAATACGATCCCATCCAATTTTCTTACATAAAAAATAACGAATCTAGCATGTTTAGAAATGATGATGGAAGTGTTACGTTATTAGAAAGGAGCAGGTTGCTATGATTTCTCTCAAGGGAAAGAATCTGGTATGTGCAGTTGTTGCATGCACATTTTTTATCCACAGCAGCTTCATGTCTATTTCCTTTGCCTATCCACAAGTGGGTAACAAAGAGACACAACGAACATCATATCAAAATCGCAAAGAAATTCCAACCATTTTTACATGGAATTTATCAGATATTTATCCAAATGTATCAGCGTGGGAAAAAGATAAGCAGGAGACAAAGCGATTAGCCGACGCTTTTGCAACTCAACAGGGCAAATGGAGAAAATCAGCAAAGGCGCTTGCTCAAGGGATGGAAGCGTATAGTCAATTGATGCGGCTACTCGATAAGGTGAATGTGTATGCCACATTGAATTTTGATATACAAACGGCTAACCCAAGTGCTCAGGCAATTGTCAACCAAGCCGAAAAAATCCGAGTATATGTTAAGGAACGAACCTCTTGGGTAGGTCCAGAGCTTGTTTCTATTCCCGATCAAAAGATGAAACAGTTTTTACAGGCACCAGAATTAGCCCCTTATAAACCATTTATTCAAGAAACAATACGTGCAAAACAGCACATGCTCCCAAGAGAACAGGAGCAATTATTGGCTTCCTTTTCTTCGTTGGGGGAAACGCCAGAAAATATTTATAAGATGATTTCCAAAGACATCCCACTGCCTCTGATAAAAGATGAAACAGGTAAGATGGTGCCGTTGACCAGAACAAACTATGCCACTTATTTGGATAGCAAGGATCGGCAAGTAAGAAAAGCCGCCTATCAAGCCATGTATCGAACACTAGAGAAATATCAGGATACCTTGGCTCAGACGCTGGCAGGACAAATTAAAGCAAATAACCTATATGCATCAAATAGAAAGTATAAGAATGCTTTGGAAGCTAGTCTTACACCAAATCAGGTGCCTGTAGAGGTATACGATCAACTCATTTCCACTGTGAATAAGAACATACCGCTCTTGGAGCGTTATCTTAAGCTACGTAAAGAGATGCTTTCATTACCAGAGCTTCATATGTATGACTTATATGTACCCCTTGTAGATCAAAAAAATGATTATATCCCCTATGAACAAGCAAAGGACTTGGTTATAAACGGGCTTGCACCACTTGGTGAGGAGTATGTATCTGTGATTAAAAAAGCGTTTGATAATCGATGGATAGATGTATATTCTACACCTGATAAAAGAACAGGGGCTTACCAATGGGGGGCTTACGATACCCATCCTTATGTTTTATTAAATTATCAAGGCTTAAAAGGAGATGTCTCAACTATTGCCCATGAATTGGGACATGCTATGCAATCGTATTACACAAACAAGGCACAGCCTTATATAACATCGGGTTACCCGATTTTCACGGCCGAGGTTGCTTCCACTATGAATGAAAATCTGCTATTTGCGAGCCAATATAAAAAGGCAAAGACAAAAAAAGAGAAAATGGCATTACTCGTGCAAAACTTAGAAAATTTCCGTACCACCTTATTCCGTCAAACTCAATTTGCTGAATTTGAGAAAGCCATGTATGAAGCTGATCAACGCGGTGAAGCACTACAAGCGGACTCCCTTAAGAAAATGTATCTGGATATCAATAAAAAATATTATGGCAAGCAGGTAGTTATGGATCAGGAGATCGCCATGGAATGGGCCCGCGTCCCTCATTTTTTTTATAACTTTTATGTCTATCAATATGCTACAAGCTTTGCGGCATCCGTAGCTCTTGCTAAACAAGTAGAAGAGGGCGGGAAACCAGAAGCTGAACGTTTTATCAAGACGTTACTTTCGTTGGGCAGCTCTAAGCCGCCGCTTACTGTTTTGAAGGAGGCGGGGGTAGATATGACCACAGCTAAACCAATAGAGGATGCGATGAAGGTATTTAAAGAGAGACTAGATGAATTGGAAGGATTGCTGAAGGAAGCTAAGAAGAAAACCTAGATAAGCTGGGTTTTCTTTTTTTATTGCTTTGATTAGGAATATGTACGCAGGTTCGAGCGTTGGAATTGTAGGACTGGCAAATGTCTTGTTAAGAAAACATCTCGTAAAGAAAACGAAGCAAACCCTTAATAATAAAGGTTTTTTTCTATAAATAGCTTACAGGAAATAGTCTATTAATCCAATTTTGGCATGAAGAGAAAAAGACCGCCTATGATATTGTTATGGCGATCTCCGTTATAAAAAATTACGTCGATTTGCAGTTCGTAGCACCTTATTACTTAGGCTCCTTTTTTATGAAGAAAGAGAGTAGAATTATTACCGCACTTATCGCCAGTTCCCAATAGAAAAGCGTATAGAAAGAATCTAAAGGGTGATTGTAGTATGCTTTAGTAAATTTATATTCTTCTAACGCGAACCATTCACCCCAAACCATCGCCAAAAATAACTGAAAAAACGCTCCAAAAAGAAAAGCAACACCTATCTTAAACATAAAATCTGAATCCCTCCTAAATACGGAATATATTTAAAATACTACAAATGATATGGAATATCCAATTATTGTATGCTAATATAAAAATGCCTAAATTTTACAATAATGGAGGAATTAGTATTGTGAAAAAGCTAGTAAGTTTATCATTAGTGGCAGCATTATCAATTGGAATTACGATGCCTTGGATGGGTAATAATGTCCAAGCCAATGAGTTACCAGCTACATTGAGCGAAAGCAGCATTGTACCAGACAAGATTGAATACATCACAAGTGAAAAAGGGGAAAGAGTACCTGTTATTTACATCGCTGATCCTGATAAAGCACAAAAATTCATGGAACAAAATGGATTTAAAAAAGAATCCGCCATTAAGGATCAAACTGCTAAAGACAGTGAAAAAAGAAAAGGTATCCAGCCAGCGCTTTTTGATACTTATGAATATGTAGATTACGTTGGGCCTATGAAATACGATTATAGAGTGGACTATACAGAAAATAGGACAAAAAAGGATTTTGAATGGGTACGTACAGTGGAGAGAGATGCATTCTCCGAAACGTCAATAACTGTGGGCGGGGATTTTGAAAAGGTTTTTAAGGCAGAGGTAGGAAAGAAATGGGCAGAAAAATTCACCTATAAAGATACATTCACAGTGGAAATTCCTCCCAAAAAACAAGGGGAAATTTGGACATGGAATAATGCTAGGGTGTATAAATTTAAAGAAATTGGTACGTTCAGTACAGTCAATTTCACTGCCACTCTAGTAACCAATTATTTTGGTAATAGTATCATTATTACAGACTTTAGAGATCCTCATGGCAAACCTCCTAGAAAATAAAAAGAGTACATAGCAATCACTCATGAAACTCCTTCTCCATTGTTCCAGTTTGGTAGCTTCCTTGTGGCCTTGCCGGGATTAGTCGTGACAAGAGTCGCCGTTGCCTCGGCCCAAAAAAGTAAGACCGCCACTAAGCCTTCCAAAGCTTGACGATCTTACCCTATGCTAGTCAATCCTATTGAGAGATGGTCTATTGTATAAAATCGTAGGTGCGCCAGCATCTACGTTTTTTTATTTACTCAATACTTAAACCTTGTAGGATATAAATATAATTTTTAAGCAACAAAATGTACTGCATACAATAAAACTTTACAGTCTGTGAAGCGATATAAAATTGCAATAGGCATTAAGAAATGCAACAATGAGTGTATTGACAAGATAGGCGCTATATTACCTAAAAAAAGTATTAATCTATGAAGGAAAGTTATTACTTGCACACTGAATGCGGATATTATTGTTTTGGAAAAAGCGGTATTATAACTGACTGTAAAATTAAGGCTGAACTTATTTAAAAAACGACGACTTTTTATTAGGATATGAAACAAATATGAAAAAGCAATTTTAGGTCAAGTTGTGGGAACCATTTCTATTAAAGATTGGGAACTGTGTGATTGTATTATAACCAGTAAGTCTTTATACTAAAGAGCATGTTCTATTTCGGAAAATAAGGAGTGTATATATACATGGGTTCGAGCGTTGGAATTGTAGGTCTTCCGAATGTTGGGAAATCTACCTTATTTAATGCAATTACGCAAGCGGGAGCAGAATCCGCAAACTATCCTTTCTGTACCATTGATCCTAACGTGGGTATCGTAGAAGTACCTGATCCGCGTCTAAACAAATTAACAGAGATCGTTGTTCCAAACAAAGTTGTACCTACGGCTTTTGAATTCGTGGATATTGCTGGTTTGGTTAAAGGAGCGAGCAAAGGGGAAGGATTGGGCAACCAATTTTTGGCCCATATTCGTGAAGTAGATGCGATTGCACAGGTGGTACGTTGCTTTGAAGATCAGAACATTGTACACGTTGCAGGTAAAGTAGACCCTCTAAGCGATATTGAAACCATTAACCTGGAATTGGTATTTGCTGATTTAGATTCCGTTACTCGCCGTATTGATCGTATGGGGCGTAAAGCGAAATCAGGTGATAAAGAGGCAAAGGTAGAGCTTGAGGTATTAGAAAAACTAAAGGCAGCCTTTGAAGAAGGACAAGCAGCACGTGGTGTTGAGCTAACAGAAGATGAGCTTAAAATCATTCGTGACCTGCACCTGTTAACCATTAAACCAATGCTGTATGTTTGTAATGTAGCAGAAGACGGCATCCACACTGCTGATGAGAATCCGCATGTACAAGCAGTTCGCAAGCATGCTGAAGCTGAAGGCGCTGAGGTAGTTATTATCAGTGCAAAAGTAGAATCTGAAATTGCTGAATTAGAAGGCGAAGACAAGGAAATGTTCCTAGAAGAGCTAGGACTGCAAGAATCAGGTCTTGACCGCTTGATCCGCGCTGCTTATTCCTTGCTTGGTTTGATTACGTACTTCACGGCTGGGGTTCAAGAGGTGCGTGCATGGACAATTCGTCGAGAAACCAAGGCTCCTCAGGCTGCTGGTGTTATTCACACAGACTTTGAGCGTGGATTTATTCGTGCCGAAGTGGTAGCTTATAATGATTTGGTAGAGGCGGGCAATGTGAATGCCGCTCGTGAAAAAGGGAAATACCGCTTGGAAGGTAAAGAATACGTGGTAAAAGATGGCGACGTTATTCATTTCCGTTTCAACGTGTAATCTCTTGATTTGTCCTTAATGGTTTGTTATAATGCTTAAATGCGAGTATGGAAATGGGTGCCTCTAGTAGGTTTCATTAGCACTCGCTCCTTGCCCTTTTTTAAAGGGCCGCTAGTCCAAAAGGAGGTGAAGAAGGTATGCGTCAATATGAAGTAATGTACGTATTGCGTCCAGACCTTGAAGAAGAGAAAGTGAAAGCGAATGTAGCTCGTTATAGCGAAGTCGTTACTAACAATGGTGGAGAAATCACCAAGCTTCAAGAAATGGGTAAGCGTCGTCTTGCTTATGAAATCCAAAAGTTCAAGGATGGTTTCTACGTTTTGATGAACTTTAAAGCTAACGCTGAGGTTGTTTCTGAAACTGAGCGTTTGATGAAAATTAACGACGACGTTATTCGTTTCCTTTTCGTAAGAGAAGATCAGTAATCGTTGTCGCGGGGAGGGAGTCTTATGCTAAATCGTGTTATTCTAATTGGAAACTTAACAAAGGACCCTGAATTGCGTTATACGCCCAATGGTGTTGCGGTAACGACCTTTACCTTGGCGATAAATCGTCCTTATTCTGGAGCCGGTGGCGAAAGAGAAACGGACTTTATCAATATTGTAGCATGGCGTCAATTGGCTGATCTATGTGCAAACTATCTTCGTAAAGGTAGAAAAGCTGCTGTAGAAGGCCGTTTACAAACCAGAAGCTATGATAATAAAGAGGGTAAAAGAGTATACGTAACAGAAGTTGTCGCAGATAACGTGCAATTCCTAAGCTCACGTGAAGCGAGTGAAGGAAACACCGGCTATGACCCTGGTCCAGGCTATGGTGGCACGCGTCCGGCTTCCAAAGGTAATAACGATTCATTTAATGACCCCTTCGCCGATTCTGGAAAGCCGATTAACATCTCAGATGATGATCTGCCTTTCTAGTTAAGTTCTAGATCGTATGTAAACTATCATAACTTGAAAAGGAGGGACTCTCATGGCACGTAAAGGACGTCCTAATAAACGCCGTAAAGTTTGCTACTTTACTGTTAATAAGATTAAAAAGATCGATTATAAAGATATTGATCTTCTTAAGAAGTTCATCAGTGAGCGTGGTAAAATCTTACCTCGTCGTGTAACTGGTACTTCTGCTAAATATCAACGTAGATTGACAATCGCTATTAAACGCGCTCGTCAAGTAGCGTTGCTGCCATATACGGCTGAATAGAATCAATAAAGTCAAAGGGGGGCACAGAGCGTGGCCCCTCTTTTTCCATATTTATAAGAGGGGAGTCGCTCCTGTTTGCCTAATCGAACAAAACAACTAGCAGAAAGTGCTTTGTTACTGGGAATTGCAGGCGTGTTTCTCTTTGTAAGCCTTGCAACTCCTCTATCTGGCGTATTCTCTTTCTTGTTGCCTATTCCGTTCATCATTTTAGCCATGAGACGTACTGGCAAACAAATGATTATCATAGCAATAGCATATGCTGTACTTGGGCTGATCATTAGCTCGATTGCTGGTGTTATTTTTGCACTATCTGCCGTATTGCTGGGCTGGGTGATGGGCTTTGCGTATAAGAATACCAATCGGGCATTTCCAAGTATTTTTGCAGGTTCTATTGTTAAAGCGCTGTCTTATGTATTTTTAGTGTATGTATCATCGAAGCTGATGGGCATTGATATTGTTCAGCAATTCCATCAAGGAAAAGAATTAGCTTTAAATAATCCGCAGCTTTTGGAGTTAAGACCTCCAGAGTTTACCGCAGAGGCGTGGAAAAAATTATTAATTGACATATTTGAGATGTTGACCATGTTGTTGCCGTTTATCATTATGTTTGGTAGCTTTATATCTACCACGTTCATTCATTGGATGGCACGACTGATCAGTAAAAGACTGTCCATTCAAATTCCAGCTTTGCCGCCTATACGACAATGGCAATTACCGAGATCACTTCTGTTTTTTTATGTGGTAACATTGCTGTTCATGCTCTTCAATAGGAATACAATGGGTCAAACAACGAGTGGTTCTTTGTTATTTAACTTGTTTTATGCACTGCAATTCCTGTTTTTTATTCAGGGATTAGGGTTTGTTGCATTCGTTGTTGATAAATATAAGAGCAAATGGCGTTTTCCATATGTCTTTGCTGGAGTATTTATTTTTCTCATCCTAGCTACTATACTTAATATAGGCGGGGTAGTATTATTGTTGGCTACCGTATTAGGATTCGTGGGATTGCTTGATTTGGGCATACGATTACGTACTAGACTTGAGAGTAGAAAGTGAAGAGGAGCTGAGTAAATGCCCAAGTTCCTGTTTAAACGTTGGTATGGCTTACATATGGTTTTAGCTTTAAGTTTTAGCTTAGTGCTTGTCGCCATCTTAACGTTATATCACTGGATATATGGCGCGATAGGGATAGTGTGCATTATCGGTCTCATATTAGCCACGCTTCAAATTGAAAAGAGATTTCAGCAAGACTTAAAAATGTATATTGCCACTATTAATCATCGAGTTAAGAAGGCAAGTGAAGGCGTATTGCAGGAAATGCCGATTGGGATACTGCTGTTTAATGAGGATCGAGAAGTGGAGTGGACGAATCCTTATATGCAACAAATGACCAATATGGAGAATTTGATCGGAAAAGAACTAGCTGAAGTATTTCCTGCCCTTGAATGGAAAGCAGAACAGAAAAAGCTTGATTTCACCTTTGGCGAGCGGATTTATGAGGTTTTAATTCGCCCCGAGGAACGTTTGCTGTATTTTACCGATGTAACCGAATATAAAGAGCTAGCTATTCGGTACCAGCAAGAAAAAACCATTGTGGGTATCATTCATCTCGATAACCTTGATGAACTGAGTCAGGTAATGGATGACCAAAGCCGTACATTACTTACGACCAGTGTATCTGGTGTGATACTCGAATGGGCACAGAAGCATGAGATTTTACTTCGTCGCATGAGTTCTGATAAGTTTTTAGCGGTTATGGATCGCGCTACCTTGGATCGGTTAGAAGAAACACGTTTTGATATCTTGGATGTCGTGCGCGAAATGACGGCTGACAACAAGATTCCTATTACGTTATCCATTGGGGTAGGTGCAGCAATGCCAAGCCTAGTGGAAGTGGGCAAAAATGCTCAGTCCAGTCTAGATATTGCTCTTGGACGCGGTGGTGACCAAGCAGCAGTGAAGGTTGGAAATAAATTAACCTTCTATGGTGGCAAGTCGAATGCCGTTGAAAAACGGACGCGTGTTCGTGCGCGGGTTATTGCTCATGCGCTACGTGATTTAATCCACGAAGCTGAGCAAGTTATTGTCATGGGACATAAGAATGCCGATATGGATTCTATCGGTGCTTGTCTTGGTGTGATAAAAACCGTACAAATACACAACAAACCAGGCTTTATTGTGTTGGACGAGGTTAATCCAGCGATTGAACGACTTATGAAGGAAGTGAATCAATCCCCGCTAGCGGAAGCATTCATTTCACCAGATCAAGCCCTACAGATTGTATCTTCAAGAACTTTATTAGTGATTGTAGATACACATCGTCCGTCACTTGTGGTTGAATCCCGTCTGTTGCAAGAAACCAGCCGCATTGTGGTTATTGATCACCATCGCCGTTCTGAGGAATTTATTAATGATCCAGTTCTGTTGTATTTGGAGCCTTACGCTTCCTCTACAGCAGAGCTAGTTACGGAGCTTCTACAGTACCAGACTGATCGTGTTAGCCTAGATAGCGTGACTGCTACGGGGCTATTAGCAGGGATTGTAGTTGATAC
Source organism: Brevibacillus sp. SKDU10 (assembly GCF_001645205.1). Taxonomy (NCBI): domain Bacteria; kingdom Bacillati; phylum Bacillota; class Bacilli; order Caryophanales; family Paenibacillaceae; genus Brevibacillus; species Brevibacillus sp. SKDU10. The sequence continues at coordinate 49,059 of NZ_LSSO01000141.1, forward strand.
CAAAAGCTTTGCATTCCGTACAGGTTCACGTACCTTTGAGGCAGCCTCCTTCTTGCGGAGGAACGGTGCCGATACTGCAATGGTGCAGCGTTTCTTGAAAGAGGACATCCAACAGTTTGTCAAACGCGCACGCGTAGTTATGAATACAGAGGTGTATCGTGACAAGATGGCAATCGCTGTGGGTGATCCTAAGGAAACCTACACTCAGGTGCAGGTAGCGCAAGCAGCAGAGGCTCTATTAACACTTGAAGGAGTCCAGGCTTCGTTTGTCATTGCTATGCGAGCTGATGAAGTAGTTTTAATTAGTGCCCGTTCCTTAGGCGATATAAATGTACAGTCCATCATGGAAAAAATGGGTGGAGGCGGTCATTTAAATGGAGCCGCTACTCAGATGAAAGATATTGCCATTCCTGACGCTGTACGATTGTTAAAAGATGTTATAGACACAGAATTGTAAAGGAGGACGTTTCAAATGAAAGTAATCTTTTTGAAGGATGTAAAAGGACAAGGAAAAAAAGGTGAAATCAAGGAATTGTCTGAGGGCTACGTACGCAATTTCTTACTTCCTAGAGGCTTAGTAAAAGAAGCAACAGAGGGAAACGTTAAGAATTTAGAGGCACAAAAAAAGAGCGAAGATAAAAGAAAAGAGCAAGAAAAATTAGAAGCCCAACAATTGGCTGAGAAAATGAATGAAATGACCGTTAAAATAAAAGGGAAAGCCGGTGAGGGCGGACGTCTTTTTGGTGCGATTTCCAGCAAGCAGGTAGTAGAAGCGTTGGAAGAGCAATTTAACGTAAAAGTGGATAAACGCAAATTAGATATGGAGCCTATTCGTTCTTTAGGTGTTACACAAGTAAAAACAAAGCTCCATCATGATGTTGTAGCGATTTTAAAAGTACATGTAGTAGAAGAGTAAAATTTGAACAGAAGTTGAGGGGTGTGAAGTGAGCGATTTATATTTGGACCGAGTGCCGCCGCAAAATATAGAGGCGGAAGAATCGGTGTTGGGTGCGATTTTCTTATCCAAAGAAGCGCTTATTACTGCGATGGAACTCCTTCGCCCAGAAGACTTCTATAAAACTTCTCACCAGCGTATCTTCAATACCATGCTTGCTCTTTATGAAAGAGGAGAGCCAGTTGACCTTGTAACCGTCACAGCAGATTTACAGGATCAAAAGGTCTTGGAAGAAACGGGTGGTGTTGTCTATTTAACATCCCTCGCTAGCTCTGTTCCTACAGCGGCTAATATTGAGTATTATGCCAAGATCGTAGAAGAGAAATCATTACTTCGTCGATTAATTCGTACAGCAACTAAAATTGCTAATGATGGCTACTCACGTGAGGATGAAGTAGGCGAAATCATTGCGGATGCGGAAAAATATATCCTAGAGATCGCACAAAACCGCAATAGCGGAGGGTTTATTCCTATTCGTGATGCTTTGATGGAAACCTATGAGCGCATTGAATTTTTAAGCCAAAGAAAAGGCGATATAACAGGTATTCCATCTGGTTATCCTGATTTAGATAAAATGACGGCAGGTTTTCAACGATCTGACCTGATTATTTTAGCTGCCCGTCCTTCTGTAGGTAAAACAGCGTTTGCTTTGAACGTAGCGCAGAACGTTGCCGCGAGGGCGAATGAAACAGTAGCTATCTTTTCTCTTGAGATGTCAGCGTCTCAGCTCGTACAACGTATGATTTGTGCGGAAGGGAACCTAGATGCTTCCCGTATGCGCTCTGGTGGATTGGAAGAAGACGATTGGCAAAAGCTAACGATGGCCATTGGCACTTTAGCGAAGGCCCCCGTCTATATTGATGATACACCAGGTATTACGGTACAGGATATTCGCGCAAAATGCCGACGTCTTCAAACGGAAAAAGGATTAGGTCTCATTCTAATTGACTACTTACAGTTGATTCAGGGACGAGGAAAAGGTGACAACCGACAGCAGGAAGTATCTGAGATCTCACGTACGTTAAAAGGGATTGCCCGTGAGTTAAATGTACCTATCATTGCTTTGTCACAGTTAAGCCGTTCTGTTGAGCAGCGGCAAGATAAACGTCCAATGATGTCAGATATCCGTGAATCAGGTTCCATTGAGCAGGATGCTGATATTGTTGCCTTCCTGTATCGTGATGACTACTACGATAAGGAAACTGAGGCCAAAAATATTATTGAGATTATCATTGCCAAGCAACGTAATGGTCCTACCGGAACCGTTGAGCTTGTTTTCTTAAAGGAATTTAATAAATTCGTCAGCTTAGATCATCGTTATCGGGATGTAGGCTAACGAAAAAAAGCCATCTTCCATTTCAAGAAGATGGCTTTTTTGTGTTATGACCGGCAGAAAATACGTATTTCTTATTTTTACTAGGTACAACAAGAGCTTATTTTCGCCTGTTTTTCTTTTTTTGACATATACTAAGAAAAATAGGTAAAAGGACAGGGGAGCCTGCATTTTATTGGCATAGAATGAATATGTATTTACGAACATATAGTAATAAGGATTATAAAATGTTCGTGATTTGGTTGACATCTGTTCGTTGCTTTAGTAAAATGAGTTTGTTTTTCTGATTATTAATCAGGAGGTGTGTTCATTGTCAACAGTCGTGGTTGTAGGAACCCAATGGGGCGATGAAGGAAAAGGAAAAATTACAGATTACTTAGCAGAAACAGCAGAGGTAGTAGCACGTTACCAGGGTGGTAACAATGCTGGTCATACAATTATTTTTGATGGGAATAAATATAAGCTCCATTTGATTCCATCCGGGATCTTTTATAAGGATAAAATCTGCGTAATTGGAAACGGCATGGTTATTGATCCTAAGGCATTGGTAGCAGAGTTAGAATATCTGCATGGCCATGGATTCACTACGAATAATTTAAAAATTAGCGATCGTGCTCATGTTATTCTGCCATACCATATTAAGCTGGATGGAGTAGAAGAAGAGAGCAGAGGCCAAAACAAAATCGGCACTACTCGTAAAGGTATCGGTCCTGCTTACATGGATAAAGCAGCGCGCATTGGTATTCGTATCGCTGATTTGATGGACAAAGAAGAGTTTAAGGAAAAGTTAGCTCGGAACCTAGTTGAGAAAAACCGCGTTCTTGAGAAGCTTTATAACGAAGAAGGCTTTAAACTAGAAGATATCTATGAAGAATATCTGAAGTATGCTGAAATCATTCGTCCATACGTAGCTGATACATCAGTCGTGTTAAATGACGTTATTGATAATGGAAACCGTGTGCTATTTGAAGGTGCCCAAGGGGTACTATTAGATATTGACCAAGGTACTTATCCATATGTAACATCGTCTAACCCGATCGCTGGTGGGGTGACTATCGGTTCTGGTGTAGGACCATCCAAAATTCATCAAGTAATTGGCGTGGCGAAAGCATATACAACACGTGTAGGAGACGGTCCATTCCCTACAGAATTACACGATGCAACAGGAGATCACATCCGTGAGGTCGGCTTTGAATTCGGTACAACAACAGGAAGACCTCGCCGTATCGGCTGGTTTGATGCTGTGGTGGTTCGTCATGCCCGTCGCGTGAGTGGTATCACTGGTTTAGCAATTACGAAGCTAGATACACTATCTGGCATTGACAAACTTCGAATTTGTACGGCTTATAAGTACAAAGGTGAGATTCTGAACGAATTCCCGGCAAGCCTAAAGGTACTGGCTGAATGTGAGCCAGTATATGAAGAGCTTGAGGGTTGGAGTGAAGATATCACGGGCGTACGTGATTTAAATGATCTGCCTGCTACTGCTCGTCACTATATCGAGCGTATCACACAGCTAACAGGAGTACCTATGTCTATCTTCTCCGTTGGGCCTGACCGTGAACAGACAAACGTAGTAAGAGGCATTTACGTATAGGCTCTTGCCAAATGAAACAAGCGGTTCTTATGCTTATAACTAGCATAGGAGCCGCTTTTTTATGAACGGAAATAATGATTTTCTACCTCTTCGCAAAAAAGTTGTTTTGGGACAGTCACCAGTACCCACCATCTGGGCATATCGTATCGTATACCAAATGAAAACGGGGTGCTTGATAATGGGATTCGATCAAAAAGCAATGACATTGGTTGGCAAAGATGTGGAAGTTAAAATGTTCAATGGTGCAATCATCAGCGGGACCATGACTCATGTAAGCAAGGGATATGTTTGCTTCGTACTTGGCAAAAGAGAGAATGATACAAACAAAAAGAAAGAAATTCGCAGATTATCCATACGTGACATTACCTCAATGGTAGCTATTAAATAGGTTATGCAGAATTCATGTACATTGGAATAGCAGGGGATATTGATTAAAAAAGCACGATAAGTCATGTAATACGTTTGATTTGACTGCACCACAAAAAAACAGGGGTGACAGGAAAAGGACTGTTTTCTACGTCTATATGACTACATGTAGACGTTTCAAAACAGTCTCTTTTCCTTTTCCTAAGAGGTCCAGATAGGTTAAATCAGCCCGCCATGGGATTGAATAATCTGATTGGCTTTACTACTAATGGCATCATCCACTAGGCAGGTTAGCAGCAGGTTTGGCATATTAGCCTCAGCACCTCGATCAGCCATGCCGCTAGCAGAAGGGTCAGAAGCTGCTAGCACACTAGCATCACGACCAGAAGGAAAGTCTCCGCTTAACGTCATACTTCCCAAATTGGGTATTTCCCCAGTAATGGGATTCATTATGCGGTCTACACCTGTTCCCGGATAGCTACTTACCTCATCAATCTGAACTGTGGAGCATCCTAGCTGCCGTAATTCGTTTGCTGCCTGTTGAGCGCTCTGAAGGGATGAAAATCCTGCTAAAATACTAATTTCTTTCATAGAAATTTCCTCCAGTCGTTTGGAAGTATGTAACGAACTGACTTATTTTTTGATTAGTGACGACCGCTCTTGCTTTTACATGTTGTGGGTATTATTTCCTATGAGAATCATCATTCATATACAGGTAAATAGTACCTTGTTATTCTTTTACAATCTTGTGACTTTATTATTACTCGACACATTACTATTTATTCGACCGGATTTTACACTTGATGTCGATTGCTGTGATGTGATACAGTTTAATAAGTTGGCTTAATTAGGAAATTTGACAGGTATAATTTAACTCCAGACACAATGTGCTGGAACATTTTGTTTTTTCAACTTTTGCGCGAGTAATGTTGATGTTGGAAAGGCTTATAGGAGGTATTAATGATGCGACCGGCCGAATGGAAAGACTGGTTGGTTCAGCGTGTCAAGCCATTGCTTGATACATGTAATCAAAGTTCCAGACGAATTGCAGACCGTGCTTGGGCATATATCCTTAGCCATAAGAAACAATCTGTTACTGTAGCTGTGACACTTGTAATGGGTGCTACTAGCGTAACCTATGCGAATTATTACTACACTTCTAATATGACTCCCCTTTATCATGTCATGCTAAATGGTAAAGAGATGGGTGTGGTGGACAACCCTGAAGTAGTGAGGCAATGGACGGAAGAACGCTTAAAGGAACAGGAACAGAAACATCATGCCCCGCTTACGCTAAGTGATAATATCACCTTTGCAGAAGAAAAGGTGTTTAAAGGGCAGGTAAACAATCAAGAAACACTTCAAACACTTGAAAAGGAAGCAAATCTTCAGGTTGAAGCCATCAAGGTCATGGTTGGGGACAAACTTGTGGGATATGCGGCTAATCAAGAACAAGCGGATAAAGTTTTAGCTGATATCAAGGAACGATTCAGTGGCGTTCCGACGAATAAAACGAAGAAACCAGAAGTTATGGCGGCTTCTCTATCGACTGACAAACAGATTAAGTCAGTTTCATTCAAGGAAAAGATCTCTCTGGATACAGAAACTGTACCGGCCGATAAGATTATGCCGGCTAACAAGCTAGAGGAAGTATTGGTTAAAGGTACGGCACAAGAGGCAATACATTCTGTTAAGCCTGGTGATACAGTTAGCGGAATTGCTAAACAATATGGAATTACCCAAAAAGAGATATTTAAAAACAATCCTGGTGTTACTGAGAATACGTTGCTTCAATTGGATCAAAAATTAAATGTTACAGAGATTCGCCCTTATGTGACGGTTAAAGTGGTGGAAAACGCGACTAAGGACGAAAATATTTTTTATCAAATTGAAACAAAATCGAATGCCAAAATGCCTAAAGGTGAAACGAAAGTAGTTCGCGAGGGTAAGAATGGTTTAAAACGTGTTCAGTACGAATATGTAAAAGAAAATGGTCAGCTTGTAGCAACAAAGATGATCAATGAAGATATGATTCAACAACCTGTTTCAAAAATTATTGAAAAAGGTACGAAGGTCATTGCAGACCGTGGTACCGGTCGTATTGCTTGGCCAGCTAGGGGCTATATCAGCAGTGGGTTTGGAACTCGCTGGGGACGTATGCATAAAGGTATTGATATTGCGGGATCAGGTACGGTGAAAGCAGCAGATAACGGTCGCGTTGTCCAAGCTGGCTGGAATGGAGACTATGGTATTTCCGTAACGATTAATCATGGAAATGGCACGCAAACCCTTTATGGACATTTGCGCAGTGCAAAGGTAAAAGTTGGACAAGTTGTCAGCAAAGGTGGAGCCATTGGTATTATGGGATCTACAGGTGACTCTACAGGTGTCCATCTTCATTTTGAAGTGCACAAAAACGGGCGTTTGGTAAACCCGCTTTCTGTGTTACGCTAACTATAGACAATTCAACAGACCAATTCTGACTAGATGTCAGGGTGGTCTGTTTTCTTTTTCTCTGCTAGTTATGTGAGGCTCTGTAGATTGCTTGAAAGGGAATTATTCGTTAAAGTGGAATGGATAGAGTACACGAATAGATTGAGTAGTCGAAAGGAGTGAATCCATTGGCGAAACTCCTCGTAGTGGATGATGAAAAACCAATTGCTGATATATTAAAATTTGCTTTAGAAAAAGAGGGCTATCAAGTGGTGTGCGCATACGATGGTGAGGAAGCTCTTCGGTTGGTACATCAAGAAAAGCCTGATTTGATTTTATTAGATATTATGTTGCCTGGCCGAGATGGGATGGATGTGTGTCGAATTGTCCGGCAGGAGTACGAGATGCCGATCATCATGCTTACGGCTAAGGATTCGGAATTGGATAAGGTATTAGGCTTAGAATTAGGAGCCGATGATTATGTGACGAAACCATTTGGTACACGTGAGCTATTAGCCCGTGTCAAAGCCCATTTACGCAGGCAAAAACCAAAGCAAGGGGAGAAGAACAAGCATTTTTTCCGCATTGGGGATTTAGAGATAGACTTGCATTCTTATACCGTAAAGAAACAAGGTGAGACTGTCGAATTAACCCATCGGGAATTTGAATTGCTTGTTTATTTGGCAAAGCATCAAGGACAGGTTATGGTACGAGAGCATTTGCTACAGGCGGTATGGGGCTATGATTATTTCGGTGATGTGCGAACAGTCGATGTCACCATTAGACGCCTTAGAGAAAAGATTGAGGATGACCCGAGTCAGCCTACTTATATCATTACGCGGCGTGGACTAGGCTATATCATGAAACAGCCTTCCGCGGGGGGATCACTTCATGGGTAAGCTGAAGCTGTTCAAAACAGTTCAGTGGAAGGTAGTCGTCATCTATATGCTGTTACTGCTAATGGCCATGCAGGTCATTGGGGCCTATTTTACTCGTGAAGTAGAAAAGTACTATACCAACAACTTTTCAGAAGGCTTAAATGGACAGGCTACCTTATTGTCTACTCTATTAGAGAAATATTTTAGTCAGCCACGCAGTCCTGATGACCATAACGGACAGGATGTCAAAACCGATATAGATAATTTGATTCGTAACATGTCCTTTAAGGAGGCGCATGTACAGGTAGTCGATGCGAACGGAACGGTGATTAGTACCTCTGAGGATAATCCGGCGATCATCGGGCAACGTACTGCCCAGAAAGAGATTACGATCGCGCTTCTTGGAACGCGCAATGAATCAATGCGTATTGATCCTGTTACGGAAGGGCGAGTAAAAGTGCTAGCCGTCCCCATCAAAAAGGGGAATGTGGTATACGGAGCCGTGTACATGGTTGCCTCGATTGAGAGCCTGTATACGACCATTCGTCAAACCACTAATATTTTTGCTACAGGAACGTTTATCGCTTTAGTAGTAACGGCAGTGCTGGGATATTTATTAGCCCAAACCATCACCAAGCCAGTCAAAGAAATGACTCGTCAGGCCAAGGCCGTAGCTAACGGGGATTTTAACCGATCGGTGCACATATACAGCGATGATGAGATTGGTCAGCTTGGCAGTACCTTCAACTATATGACAGCCCGCTTAAAAGAGGCGGTTTTACTAGAGGAGGAGGAGCGGGAAAAACTATCGCAAATCTTAGCAAATATGAGCGATGGTGTTATGGCGACTGACCGGGATGGCACGATCATTTTAATGAATCGATCAGCAGAAGAAATGCTTGAGGTAAAGGAAGCAGATGTGTTAGAACAAAAACGCAGTATCTATGATGTGCTGCGGCTGCCACCAGAGGAAGAAATGCCTTTGTTTCAGGAGGTGGAGCCTCTGCTCCTAGAGATGATGGTATCCAATCGTGAAGTGATTATGCTGCGAGTCTTAATTACCCCACTCCAGCAGGATAGTGGCAAAAAGGGTGGAATTATTGCCGTGTTGCAGGATGTTACAGAGCAGGAACGTACAGAGCAACAGCGCCGTAATTTTGTGGCTAATGTATCACACGAACTGCGTACTCCGCTGACTACCATTAAAAGCTATACAGAAGCACTCATGGATGGAGCAGTAGAAGTGCCAGAGCTATCAAATCAATTCTTACGTGTCACGATGAATGAGACCGATCGGATGATTCGACTGGTCAATGATTTATTGCAGCTTACACGATTTGATGCGCAGGGGGTTCAATTAAATCGAAAGCGAATAAGCATGACGGAGCTTTTACAATACGCAACCCAGCGTTTTACGATGCAGTGTGAACAAAATGGGATCAAGCTCACACTATCCCATACAGAAGGTCTGGTTGATGTCTATATGGACGATGATGCAATTACTCAGGTTCTGGATAATCTGTTGTCTAACGCGATCAAATATACACCAGAGGGCGGGGAAGTAACGGTAGAGGCACGGGCCGATAATGAACAACAACGCGCATATATTTCTGTAAAAGATACAGGAATCGGGATTCCTAAGCGGGATTTACGGTTTATTTTTGAACGATTTTATCGCGTAGATAAAGCAAGGTCTCGCAGTCAGGGAGGCACAGGTCTAGGACTAGCCATCGCGAAGGACTTGGTAGAAGCTCATGGTGGAGAGATACAAATCTCGAGTGAGTGGAATGAAGGGACCATCGTCACATTCTGGATTCCGTTAGCTAAAGGAGGAGAGGAAGCTTGAGCAGAGAGCGGATGGAGAATATAAAGTCTGTCGTGCTTGTGGTATTGGTACTGCTCAGTCTGATTTTGACTTCCCTTCTTCTCAATAATCAGCCTCAGCTAGAATTTATATCACCTGCCACATTCGTCCCTGCCGACAAACAGGGGGCATCGAAGCAAGCTAAGGATTTTGTGGTCCCTGATGCCATTCTTTTTCATTATGGCGAAGATCGTCATACCAAAGCAAACTCCAGTGATGATGTGTATCGAATCCTGATGGGACAGGTGCAGAATTGGTACTTTAATGAATTTAGCTATTACCCTATGACGGAAGACAAGTGGGATAGCTTGACTCGTAAAAAGCTGGGATTAGAGCTGCAATATAACTCGCTCATCCCCATTTCCGTTATGGAGCAGGTACTGACATTGCGTGACGTTGATCAGCGTTTAACAGGAATAGACAGAGTCTGGCTGTATTATGAGGAAGCGGATGATACGGTGTATGCTCTATTTTTGTCAACGAAGGATCAACAGAGCTTTCGAGCCAAGACAGCCGTAAGCCCGAAAGATTTACGCAATTCTTATCTGTTGTTTGGTAAGAATTTACCGGAGCAGATTCTAAAAACGTATAAGGACCCGCAAAGATCACCGTATATTGTACAAAATAAGCAATCCTTCTGGAGCGTTTATTATCTACCAAAAAAGCCGAGTGTCATGAGCATGTATAATTACAACTATCTGCCAATCTCACGCAAGCAACTACTGGAGAGCTATTTTCTTGATCCGGGCTTGGTTAGACAGATTGTAGAGAGAGATGGCACGAATATTTATACGGATGGTACTCGATCTGTTCAGGTGCGTAATGGGCAACATTTAATGACTCTCACCACACCTGTTTGGCAAGCTGGCGATACGCAAATGACTGCCTATGAACAGCTTCAAGAGAGCGTTTCTTTTATAAATCAGCACATGGGATGGATTGATGAATTTCGCTTGCGGTCAATGGACCAACGCACAGAGGGCAGCGCCCAAATCGTTTTTCGTCAATATCTAGGCGCTTTTCCGATAATCAGCCAGGACTCTAAATTAATCGATAATATCCAACTTAATATGGATAAAGGACAGGTTCAATCCATGAGAAGATCGTTGATTGATTTGGATACGTTTTTTGGCTATAAGGAAGTGAATGTTGCTTCTGGTGCTGATCTGATTACCTATTTACAAGAGAATAAAATTGATACGGAAAAAATCAGTAACATCTATTTGGCCTATCAATTGGTAGAACAAAAGGGCTACATGCAATTAATCCCAGCCTGGGTGGTGCAGTTGGAAGGCGTGTATAATAAAATCATTGATGTTCGCAGTGCCGTGCCAAAAGGAGGGAAAGTGAGTGGACTGGAGTAGGACGAAAACCATTCTGATTCTTGCCTTCCTGACGCTTAATTTGTTTCTTGGTTATCAGGTGTACCTATCAAAATTGCAGCATGGCGTAGAGTCAGAATCTGCCCAAAGCACGCAATGGGAGATTGAAAACTATCTATCAGAGCAAAATATCACGATTAAGATGGATATTCCACAGGAAACACCTCTATTAAACTATTTGTATGTGGAGTATGTGACCTCGGCTACCTTTGAACAGGAGGAGCTGGCAGACCAGCAGGTAGTGGTAGACAATACTGTGCTAGAGTCACGCCTTGAAAAGCCAATCCCCATACGAGATTTTAAAAGCCCGAAGGATGTCTTGCATCAACTATACAACACGATTAAATTCGCAGATCAGTATAAAGAGGATGTCAACTGGAGTTTATCTGCACCAATTTATTGGCAGACGCATGATGGACTGCCGATGTTCGTCGCACCACTAGAGCTACACATTGCTGATGGATTTATCAGAGGGTATAAGCAGACTTATTTACTGGTGAAAAATCAGGGGTCAGGTCGGAAAATCATTACGGCTTACACAGCCCTGCGCTCTCTAATTGAAAAAGAAGTGATTAAGAGCGGAGAAAGCATTGATAGCATCTCACTCGGCTATTATGGGTTTAAATATGACGCTGAGATACAGGTATTAGCGCCTGTGTGGCGTTTTCAGCATGGCAATAAGGTTGAATATATGAATGGATTTACTGGGACGATGGAGCGACCACTAGATAAAAAGGGAATGGTCGAATAGAGGAATGAGGGATATCTGTTGCAATTTAGTGTTTTAGCCAGTGGAAGTACAGGGAATTCGATCTATGTAGGAACAGAGCGTACTTCTTTATTGATCGACGTCGGTCTTACGGGGAAACAAGCGGAGGCGTGTTTAGAAGAGGTTGGCGTAAAGCCAAGTGATTTACAGGCAATTCTAGTAACACACGAGCATTCCGACCATATCAAAGGTGTGGGTGTCATGGCGAGGCGCTATGGCATCCCGATTTATACTACACAAAAAACCTGGGGTGAGCTGGACAAGCTTATAGGAACGATCCCTGAGGGACAGAAGCAACTCTTTGAGGTGGGCCAAACGATGGAATTCGGTGATATTACGGTTGAATCATTTGGAATCTCCCACGATGCTGTCGAGCCAATGGGCTTTTGTATGCATGCCGATAATAAAAAGCTGAGTATCGCTACTGACTTAGGCTATGTAAGTGACCGAATCAAGGAAGTTATTCGTGGAGCAGATGCCTACATTTTTGAAGCAAATCACGATGTAGATATGCTACGCATGTCGCAATATCCTTGGAGCATTAAGCGCAGAATTTTAAGCGATGTTGGCCATCTTTCCAATGAAATGGCAGGCGAAGCTTTGACAGATATTCTTGGCGGGCGATCAGAGCGTGTATTCCTGGCGCATTTAAGCAAAGAAAACAATATGATGGACCTGGCAAAGCTTACGGTGAAAAATATCTTGGAAGAAAAGGGCCTGCATGTCGGAAATGACGTGCACTTGCGGGAAACCTATCCGCATCGTCCGACGAGGATGGAAGTGCTGTAGAAACATTGCTAGCCTTCCTGGATTTATTGTGGCTTGGTCGGCACATAGCTCCCGTTAGGAGCTTTTGGGGCGGCTTGAAAATTAACGGCTGTATGGTCGTGGCTTTTTTGCATGGTCTCCAATCCTTTTGGACAGGGTTTTTCCATGATCTGTGCATTCATGTGACTGTCTAATTGCTGGACTTTAGCAGTTACCTCTTCATGATTAAGAAGTCCTTTTTCGGTCAATAACTCAATAATGGCATGAAGCACCAACGTATTATGGTAATCTACATTTCGCAAATCGCTAAGCTTGGCCAAAATGTCTAGCTGGTCTAAGGGAGAAAAGGGCTGTTTCATGTGAAGCACGTCCTTTCTTTTTATCAGTTTAGTACGGGTAGGGAAGCCTTGTATATGTATTCATAACACCATTCTTGACGCTTCCTGTTCATCTTATGCGAATGGACGAGTTTCATTCCACAACCTTTCCATATTTCTAACGTTAATTTGCCTCAATGCCTGCGTATACTGTTACTACAGCAAGAATATGTAAGCTCTTTATTACAAAAATATCTTTTATTCCTGCTAGAACGAAAGGAGTAATTGTTATGGGTTATTACGATAATGATTTTTATGAAATGGAGCCAAAGAAAAAAGCCAGCCGTTCCGGCATGGGCAAATATATCGTGACCTCTGTCACATCAGCCGTCATTGGAGGTTTGGTCGTACTTATGCTTACGCCAGCCATCTCCAAGACAGGCTATCTGAATCTACCTTTTAAAAATGGAGCAGATGCTAATCAAGCATCCGTGACAGCATCGACGATCTCAACGAAAACCAACCAGCCTGTAAGTGTGAACGTGGAAACAGCAATCACCAGCGCAGTGGAAAAAACAGAGGATGCTGTGGTCGGAATTACGAATATCAAACGGGTAGCTAACCTCTGGACCAGACAAACAGGTAACGTTGCGGCCGGTGTAGGCTCTGGTGTCATTTTCGAAAAGAAGGATGGTAAAGCGCATATCATCACGAACAATCACGTTGTACAAGGTGCGCAAAGCATTGAAGTCAGTCTAGCAAGCGGAGACAAAGTGACCGCTAAAGTCCTTGGAGCTGACGCATACAACGATTTGGCCGTGTTGGAAATAGATGGATCGAAGGTAACAAAAGTTGCCGAGCTAGGTGATTCCAGCACGTTAAAAGTAGGGGAACCAACCATTGCGATCGGTAACCCGTTAGGTCTGGATTTTTCTCGTACCGTTACACAAGGGATTATCAGTTCGAAAAGCCGCTCCATGCCGACAGACGTAAATGATGACGGCGTTGTAGATTGGGAGCTGGACGTTATCCAAACAGACGCGGCCATTAACCCAGGAAACAGCGGCGGGGCTCTGGTCAACATCTATGGCCAGGTAATCGGGATTAATACCTTGAAAATCTCTCGTGAGGGCGTAGAAGGTCTTGGATTTGCGATCCCTATTAACGATGTGAAAAACATTATTCCGCGCCTCATGCAGGATGGCTATCTAAAACGTGCCTACCTTGGCGTAACACCGCGCGACTTAACAGACGTACCAAAATATGCGTGGAAGGAAGTATTAAATTTACCAAACGAAGTGAAAACAGGTGTAGTTGCTATGGAAGTAGGAAGCTTCTCTCCAGCCTCTAAGGGTGGCTTGAAACAGTACGATGTCATCACCCAGTTAGACGATACTCCAATTAATAGCAGTGCACAGCTATTGAAATACTTCACCCTGAATAAAAAAGCAGGTGAAACCGTATCGATCACTCTGTATCGAGATGGATTTAAGAAAGAGGTTAAAGTAACACTCGGCGAAAAACCACAGCAGGGTCAGGAACAGCTACAACCGCAATTTCCGTAATTGATAGGGTAACGAGGGGGACCGCCAGCAAATCAAGTGTTGCTGGCGGTCTCCTTCGTCATCAAGCTAGTGAAAAGGAAAAGCTGAGAATGAGAAAACCTGTTCATTTTTACTTGCCAGCATAAATTTTAGGCATGTGCAAAAAAGCTCCATCGGGTAATTTCTCGCTCATTCCAATGCAAGCATCGGTGATGATAAAGTACTCCTCGGGCTTGGTATTTTTTTAATACACGGGCGTATTAGATTTTATACGAGAGAGATAGTATGTTTTTTCTCCAATTGAGTTTTTGAGGAGGGAATGTAGGCAACAGAGCAAAGACCATCCTTCATTTTCAGATTTTACACTGAATAAGGATGGTCATTTTTTTATCTTTTTATATCATGTTCTTAACTTGATGGCTTTGGAGACAGCCTGTTTTAGAGTTACTAAAATCAACCTGCTGCCCAAACATCTAATTCAATTTTTAATTCCGGTAACCCTAATCCTTTAATGTATGCAATCGTCATTGAAGGAGGTGTGGTACCGAATACTTTATTCCAAACCTCATCGAAATGCTCCCAATCAATTTCTTCTGTGGCCCAAATATTAACCTTAATGACATGATCGGGAGTCAATTTTTGAGAAGAAAGGATTTCAACGATATTATTCATTGTGTTTGTTACTTGTTGATTAAAATCCGTGGGTATATTATTGTTCTGATCTATACCAACTTGGCCGGAAAATACATACATTTCAGCATTTCTACTTATTTTTGTTACATGACTATAGTTCCCGACAGGTTTCGCTATATTTTCTGGGTTATATCTTTTAATTACATGATTATTCATTGTAAAAGTCTCCTTTTAAATAGAAAACATATAACTTATGGATATGTCATATATTTTCACTGTTTTTTCATCTTTCTTGATTTTAGACAGACTTATCCCGTCATTAATCAATTCTAGAAAAAAACAGCGGTAGAATACCCAATACCAAAAGATAAATATTTAATCGATCTCTTTTTCATCGGGTATTTCCTCCTTACCTTTAAAAGTGAGATAATTACATTAATATTCTAACATTAACGCAAGACAAATGAAATGATGATCTGATTCCAAACAAAAAACGGTTACATCTATTAACAGGTGATCAATTCGAAAAGTAATAATGGGCTTACGTAAACCCACTCTAGGATTAGCTTTTCATTAACATACCTAAAAGTTGTAGTTGATGAGAGGAGAGATTTGTATGGAAAATGCTTTATCGAATGAATGTAGAATGAAATGGTATTCAGTAAAGATTCTATTTGAATCTATCCATTCAGGCGCTCCGCTTCCCGATAAAATAAATGCCGACTATTACGTAAGCAAGGACAATAAACTTTTGGAGGAAAGCATCATAATAGTGAAATCTACAGATACAAAACAGGCTTGCAAATTAGCAGAAGAGTATGCAAAAAAGGCTGAACATGAATATCTAAATTACTACGGTGAACAAGTTAAGGATCAATTTGTATGTACACTCCATGCATTTGAGCTTAACAATTCAGAGATAACAACCGGGGTAGAGGTTTACTCAAGATTTATACACGCAACAAGCAAAGAAACTACCAATGACATTATTAAAAGATACTATCCCGAGGCTTTAGATGAAGAGGAAGAACAATAATTAGAATGATCATAGATATAAAAGACGGAGAAGATTTGAGCTAGACAGAAAGCTGGTTACATCCTTAACTTGATGGAAACCGGCTCTTTTTGTGTCTAGCTGTCAGTAAGGCAGTGAATTTGTGTTTGACTAGCAGTTGTTCAAATTGAAAATAATAGATTAAAAAAGAGTCAAATTTTATCTTGTTTTTGGGAGGGCTCATGAAGAGCTGTCTTTTTTATGCCCATTCACCTTTGATTCATTACTCATCTGGGGTAGACTAGGAGAGTGAGAAAATCAAGCAATTTGAGCATGAATCTAAAGTCGATCTCTTAGCCGAGTAGGAGAGACGACTTACTATAAAGCGGGGGTATATCACATCATGGCTAAAACAATCGTGATTCAAGGAAAAGAAACACCACTTCATGAGGAGCATCCAATCCGTGTGAGCTGTATGGAGCATATTGAAACGGAGCTGGACGATTACGTGAATTATCACGATGTGGCACCAGATACGTTTTCCATAGATGAAGTAGAATTAGGAGAAATCCCAGCCACCTGCATGGAATGTAATCAACCAGGCAAAATTGTGCTATTGCATGTGAAGGGAATGTAGGAGAAGTGCAGATTACAATTATTACGGTCGGGAAGCTAAAAGAGAAGTATCTAAAGGAAGGCATCGCCGAGTATGTCAAGCGCCTGTCGGCCTATTGCAAGCTAAATGCCGTCGAGGTAAACGATGAGAAAGCCCCGGAAGAGCTAAGTGCTACGGAAATGGAGCAGGTCAAGCGCAAGGAAGGCGAGCGGATATTAGCGCATATCAAGCAGGACCATTACGTGATCGCGCTGGCTATCGAAGGGCAGATGTGGTCGTCTGAGAAGCTATCTAGCGAAATGGACAAGCTAGCGCTGCACGGACGAAGTCAGGTGGCGTTTGTAATTGGTGGATCGCTGGGTCTGGCAGATGAGGTGTTGAAGCTAGCGGATGCGAAGCTGTCGTTTTCTAAGATGACATTCCCCCATCAATTGATGCGATTGGTGCTGGTGGAGCAGATTTATCGGGCGTTTCGGATTAGTCGGGGGGAACCTTATCATAAGTAGTAGTAAAGCGGAAGTTTGAACTTATTTACCACTGTACACAAGAGGAGAGGTAATGATACAGTCCTTAAAATACCAAATAATCTTGCATAAGTTACTAAGAATTGAAATGATATAATATAAAATAAAGCTCATAACTAATATGTTAGAGGAACTTCTTTAGTTACATTAGAAAGCGAGTGAATTGATTGGCAAGAGAACTAAGCCGCTATTCTGAAGTTGTCGATAGAAAAGCTGATGGTGCAACATATACTCCAAAAGCTTTATCCGATTTTGTAGCAGAGCAAATTATTAAAGCTTTTGAACGAATACCAAATAATAAAACATTAAGAATTTTAGATCCAGCGGTTGGGGATGGCGAATTACTAGTTAGTTTACTAAATAAATTAGTCTCTAAACATCCTAAGATACACGTTTATGGTTTTGATACAAATAAAAATGTTCTTGAAATCGCAGGCAAAAGATTAAAAGAGGAATTTCCTGATTTAGCACTTGAATTAAAAAACGGAGACTTTCTGGAATTTGTTAATGAAAATTTTGGGGAAGGTAATTTATTTAACGATTCAGTAGTAGAACCCTTTGATTTGATAATTGCTAACCCCCCTTATGTTCGTACACAGGTCATGGGTTCTGAAAAGTCTCGGGAATTAGCAGTTCAGTTTGGATTATCAGGAAGAGTTGATTTGTACTTTGCCTTCATCTTAGGAATGGGAAAAGCACTTAATCCGACTGGAGTTGCAGGGATAATTGTTTCAAATCGCTTTATGACTACGAAATCCGGTAAACCGATTAGAAAAGCAATTTCTAATCTATTTAACATTTGCCATGTATGGGATATGGGGGATACTAAATTATTTGATGTAGCCGTTTTACCTTGTGTAATGTTATTAAAAGGAAAACTTAATTCAGGCGAGAAAGCATTATTCTCTTCAATATATTCAGTAAATGAATTAACTGCTGAAAATACTGCTATAAACCCAATTGATGCCCTAAACAAGAGTGGAATCGTACAGGTGAATGATGGTAGATGTTTTAACGTCCAACATGGATATCTAGATAATAGCGGAGAGATCGGTGGAGTTTGGAAACTTGTAAATGAGGATTCTGATAACTGGCTAAATACTGTAAAAGAGAATACATGGGCTACTTTCGGTGAAATTGGTAAGATACGAGTTGGAGTAAAAACGACAGCAGATAAGGTCTTTATTCGTTCGGATTGGAATAGTATGGGCGAAAACCAAAAACCAGAATTGTTACAACCACTCATAACTCATCATTGTGCACAGAGATATAAAGCAAAGCAATCTGTTAAAGAAATACTGTATCCTCATGAAGTAGTACAAGGTAAGAGAGTATCTTCCGACTTAACAAAGTATCCTAAGGCTAAATTATATCTTGAAACTCATCGTAATACTCTTGAAGGTAGGAAATATGTTGTTGAAGCTGGTCGGAATTGGTATGAAATCTGGGTCCCCCAAGACCCAGAACTATGGAAGCTACCTAAAATAGTATTTCGAGATATAGCTGAAGAACCCACATTTTGGATAGACTTTTATGGTTCAATAGTCAACGGAGATTGTTATTGGCTAACACCATCTGATCCCACAAATATAGAAGCTTTATGGCTTGCTCTGGCGATTGGAAACTCTAAATTTATAGAGAAGTTTTATGACCACATGTTTAATAATAAGTTATACGCAGGTCGTAGACGGTTCATTACCCAATATGTAGAGAAGTTCCCGCTACCTAATCCAGATATGGAAATATCAAAAGATATTATTAAGGTCACAAAACAAATTTATTCATTGTATCCATCGCCAGAGACCACTGAACTTGAGCGAATGCTAAATAAACTTATTTATACTGCCTTTGGATTATCTTTCGAAGAAGTCTCTAGGTAAGGGTATCTGTAACTTTTTGTTTACTACTTTTCCTTGAAACTGGGGAAAACGTTCAAAAAACTTTTCCCCTGTAACAAGGAATAAATGGGTAATTTGTACATTTCCGTTGTTTATTTGTGCGTTAAACAAAGCATAACGCACATCAGAATTTTTAATTGTTAACTCACCAGGTAGGTTCAAATTATCCGAACTATTTGGACTTACAAGACCCAGATCAATTGTAGGAGAGGTTTGAAGTTTTACTTCTAATAATTGGTGGCGAACATCTGGAAATTGTCCGTGGTCTTTATAATCTGAATATCCAAGATGTTGACATACTAGGCGATGTAATTCTGCCCCTCGATTTCTTTCTTGGTCTGAGCCGATGTCTGGAAAATGTAAACCTACCAATGTTTTTAGCCGATTAAAAATTGTTTCAATAGATAACAATGTATTAGAGTTTGGATAATCGACAGGACTACAATTAGCAAGTTGAAGTGAAGGTGTTTCACGAACATATTTTTTGAGATGATCTGTATCATTAGGCGACACCAATTCAAAAGTATCCGAGCCAGGGATGAGTCTTGCTTGATACTTTTGCGTAAGCGTGCCAGTGGTGTCTAGCTTAGCTAATTCTTCACCAGAAACTACTTTAACTTTAGAAATTACATCATCAGTTACTCTAATTAGCACGTAACGACGTGAAGGGCTTACTTCTTCATTCCATATCTGAAGGTTATTTGATTTCTGTACATAGGTATCAAACCCTTGTCCAATAAAACGAGGTTGTGTTTTTTTAAAGGACTTGGGGATAGGGTATCCAAGAACTTCACATACTTTTTCCTTTACTACTCTCGAACGTGTTCTTATAGGTAAAGAGTCTAACGAGAGTCCCCTTAATCCCTCGTTTAGTATTTGTTCTAGCTCCTCATTTGTGAACCATAGGTCTGGATGACCTATTTTCACAGGGTCGTAAATTGTTAATCCACTATTTGAAATATTCTCAAAAACGTTCTTCATGCTCTTTTGTCCTCTTTTGATAGTTCCATGTGATAGTGTATCACCGATTTCAGTAAATGGGTAAAATTTCATAGTATTAAAGCCTATGAAATTTAATTAGGAGAGACCCAGCATAAATGTAAAAATGATTAAGTTACATTGGTGTTAGTTGATTTTGCTAACCTCCAAAACCTTCAAGCAATCTAAAAGCCTAGATTGGCGAGATTAAGATGTTAAACGTCCAGAAATAGGGAAGGAAAATTTACCCAGTTCAAAAAACTCGTATCCACTTATTTTGTGGAAAAGCTGGTAATCTAAACTTTAAAAGTAGCGTGTGAGCGATTTAAAACTCCAACCGCTCATGTGATTAAACTACCTAACCTTTTAAAACTGTCGAACGATTCGTCCTATATTCCTGAGCAATACGAGTAAGAGTACGGGGTGAACGTGATGGCGGATAAGCTCAGTGAGCTGTTGAAGTGGGAAAAGCGTCCGATCTTGGACGGGATGCTAGACGAGGGGATTAGCCCGAATAAGTGTGTGGAATTGCTGATTTATCTAAACTACTGAACGATGAGTTGAAACCGAAAGGCTGTCGATTGTTAGTAAGCGATAACAACTTAGACAGTTCGGAACTGACTGGGACGATGTTTATTAATTTAATGGGTACCTTCGCTCAGCATGAACGAAGTGTGATAATCGACCGTGTGAAGTCTGGAATGACGAAAAGAGCTGAGTTGGGACTCTGGAACGGAGGAATTGTACTTGGTTATGATAATGTGAATAAAGAGCTTGTGATTAACGAGAGCGAAGCGATGATTGTGAGGAGAATATTCAACCTCAGAGCGGAAGGTAAAGGATATAAGGCAATCACTAACACGTTAAAGGAAAAGAGGCATGTCGCTCGAATCTAATTGTAAAGGAACACATCGAGAGTAAGGTCATCCAAAAAATCAGGGAGATAATACTAGACGAGGTTATCGTTGAAAAAGTGCTGGAACGAATTGAGAAGCAGAACATTCAAGAGCTTTCCGCTATAAGGAATAGCCTGTAAGTAATTTCAGGTAGTCTCAATAAAAAGAATGCTCAGTTAGAGAAACTTAGCAGGGATTACTTAAACGAGAAAATTAGTCCGGAGACGTATGAAGACTTATCCGAACGTTTAAGATGCAAGATTAAAGCTTTGAATGAGAAAAAGAGCGCTGTTGAACGAGAGTCGGATACGAAAGCTGACTGTGTAGTAATTACGAAAGAAGCTATAATAGAGGCACTTAGGAACTTCAGCGCCCTGTACGATACAGCGACTAATGAGCAGAAGAAACAACTTATCAGGGCTATAATTAAAAAGATTGAAATGGAGCCAAACCGGGAGGACATTAAAATAATCACCTTCTGGTTTGACTTTGATGACGCTTTACTACTTAGTAAAACTCGGGGAACCTTAGCATAAGTAAAGGCAACGGATTTGAAGGCTATCCTAAGGTAGTTATCTACTGATGGATAGTCTTTTATTATGAAATTTTGAAAAGTTCTTATTGAAATGCAATTTTAGTTTGAACTATTTAGAGATCAAACACACACTTTTAATATAACAAACTCTAAATTAATATTTCAGAACACATGGATATGTACGAGCTGCTGCATGGCGATTACCGGCTGGAGCAAGACGAGTCGAAGCTCCAGAAAACCGCAGAGGGGATGCGCTGGAAAGAGCTTGCCGCAGGACTGAAGGAGAGATTTGAGTAGGCACCGCCTCTAAGCGTTTTCTCCCCTTCAGACTCCACAACTATTATTTTTCATAAAAATCTAGCGGCGTTTGTCCTCAAAAATTCGTGCCTGATCCAGTGCCACCCATTGATTCATTTCATCATAACCATTTACAATGGCCACCATCTTATGTCCGGGATACATCCATTCTGGAGGGGTTGCTTTTCTTAAAGATGTGGTATCAGCCAATCCTGTCGCCTGTACTTCTACCAGGTTAACCAACGTGCCTTGTGGATAAAAAGCCTCAATTTCACCCTCTACCTTGGTGCCGATGGGGAGACTCCGCTTTATTTGATTCCATTCATCCATTGTGGATTGTAGGAAGCGAGACCATAGTTCTTCGAATCTGGCTTTGGGAATTTTCTCATAGTAAGTATCATCGGGATCAAGGGGGTGCTCGGCCAACATGTAATGAAATTGCTCATGCTTCCGATGGGAAGTAATCCAACTTCCGTCTTCTTGAATAATGATTTGCCTGTAGGCGATACCTTTCTGATCGGTTTCAAAATACCAGCTCCCCATCCCTGGTTCTGGACAAGCGCTGAGGTATATCATACATATCCACCTTTCTTTTTAAGCTGGGACTATTAAAATATCGGGAGTGGGGGGAATAACTAAGGGTTACATCGACGCCAGCCACGCGACACTGCCGCCCGCGATCGTTACTATTACACCGGCTGAAACTCCCCATATATGCTTTTTACCTAATCCAAGATCCCCAATTAAACAAGGCAGTAGCCAACTTGGATCAGGAGGTCGGGTTTTGCTGGTGGGATGCCGGAGAACTGCAATTTTATATTCGGAAAGAAGATCTGCTGGCGGGGAACTTTGCACACACCTATTGTTCCCTGTATTCTAGTTAGACGTCAAATGGACTTTCATACATCCAAAGAATATCGCAATAATCAGTATCGCATACCGAGGAAGAGACAGAACGGCTGGATAGGCTTGATAAGAGATTCTGGGAAGACCAGGATCGCATTGCGGAACTTGCACATCGATATTACATGCAGCAGTTGCAAATACCTGCTCCATCATAAGGTGACATAGTGAAGAATATCAAGAAGACTCTGAGATCATTTCGACAGCCTGAACGATATTGATCGCTTTTGCCAGTATTGGAAAAGCTCTGCGAAATAGTGACTTTTGTCTTAGTCATTTTATCTGAAGAGGCTGTTAATTCACGTTGGGTACAAGCGGAATGGGAGAATAAATATTGGGATGAGATAGTGAGAGACAGGTCAAGGTGCTTCCAATTTTGCACAAAAGTTGTTCTATTCCAGAACTACTGAAAACAAAGAAATATGCCGATTTTACCATTGACTATGATTTTGGACTGGAAAATTATTAGCCTCAATATCAATAGATTAAAAGTGGAGCGGTCGGACAATCAATACAAATATAATCTTTTGTTTCATGGACTTTGTACATACCTTATCAGAGCGTAAATCGTTTCAAGGTATTGATTCGGCCTGTAATTAAAGAAATACAGATGTCGAAATACAGAAAGAAGCTGGGACAAGTATCCTTTTGAATCGATGAAAAAATATGTTTACCAGTAAAAAAACAGCCAAGAACCATACCACAAATAATAACAAAAATTAGAGAATGTTTGTTCACTAATAACGGCAAACCAAAGCCTTAACCCTTGCAAAAAGCAGAGGTAAGGCCTTGGTTTTTATGTGTTCCCTGAGTATTGTGACGGACTTCTCACTTTTTTACCAGCCTTAAATGGTTTATAATTATCATAATAGTAGATATTTTGGGCTATAAATAATTATAATAGACTATGGTATGGTTATAATTGAGACAGAAAAGGTGTATTCCTAGATGGCGCCTTGCTTTTGTGACAAATAAGCTGAAGCGCCTACTCTTTTTTGCCAATATAGGGGATGGAGAGATTACAATGAGCAACATGCAGCAAAAAACAGACGTTATTTTAATTGGTGCGGGAATCATGAGCGCGACTTTGGGATCATTGCTCAAGGAGTTAGCACCCGAATGGGAAATCAAAGTGTTTGAAAAACTCGCAAACGCAGGAGAAGAAAGCTCTAACGAATGGAATAATGCGGGTACAGGTCATTCCGCACTGTGCGAGCTTAACTATACATCCGAAAAATCTGACGGATCTGTAGATATTAAAAAAGCGATAAAAATTAATGAACAGTTTCAGCTTTCCAGACAGTTTTGGTCCTACCTTGTAGAAAGCAATCTGATTCGTAATCCACAGGACTTTATCATGCCAATACCTCATATGAGTTTGGTTCAAGGGGAAACAAATGTAACATTTTTGAAAAAACGTTTTGAAGCGCTTTCAAAAAATCCATTGTTCCAAGGGATGGAATTTTCCGATGATCCTGAAAAGCTGAAGGAATGGATTCCGCTTATCATAGAAGGCCGTACATCAAATGAACCGATAGCGGCAACCAAAATCGACTCTGGAACAGATGTCAACTTTGGTGCCTTAACACGTATGCTGTTTGACCACTTACAGAGTAAAAATGTCGAGATTAACTACAAGCATAGCGTTAAGGATATTAAGCGTACTAGCGACGGCTTGTGGGAAGTCAAAGTGCATGATATCAATAGCGGTAAAATCCAACACCATACGGCAAAATTCGTCTTTATCGGCGGTGGCGGCGGAAGTCTGCCTTTACTCCAAAAAACCGGTATTCCCGAGTCAAAACATATTGGAGGATTCCCGGTAAGCGGACTATTTATGGTATGTAACAATCCGGAGGTTGTAGAGAAGCACCACGCTAAAGTATACGGTAAAGCTAAGGTTGGGGCTCCTCCAATGTCTGTTCCGCACCTTGATACAAGATATATCGACAACAAAAAAACATTGCTGTTTGGACCGTTTGCCGGCTTCTCACCAAAATTCCTAAAAACGGGTTCCAATTTTGATTTGATAGGTTCCGTAAAACCGAATAATGTCCTCACTATGTTGGCGGCGGGCGTAAAAGAGATGTCATTGACAAAATACCTGATCCAGCAGGTTATGTTATCGAATGAAAAGCGCATGGAAGACTTGCGCGAGTTTATCCCGAACGCTAAAAGCGAGGATTGGTATATCGTGGTAGCAGGCCAACGTGTGCAAGTTATCAAAGATACTGAGGCTGGCGGTAAAGGAACACTTCAATTTGGTACGGAAGTGGTTAGTGCCGCTGACGGCTCGATAGCTGCATTGCTAGGCGCTTCTCCGGGTGCTTCTACTTGCGTTCACGTTATGCTGGAGGTATTAGAAAAATGCTTCCCGCAACATATGAAAGATTGGGAATCGAAAATTAAAGAAATGATTCCTTCTTATGGCGTGTCACTAGTGGAAAACCCAGAGTTTTTCCAAGAGATTCTTGCTTCAACAGCGCAGACGCTTGGTCTAAGTGAAAAAGAACCAGCCTATAGCTAATTCTTTGGATGTAGAAACAAAGATATGTAATGAAAAAGTGTAGCAACATTTTTCATTAATGGATAATTGCTTCTATGATGAAGAGACTGAACAGCGATATTGGAAAAACAGGGAGAAAATAAAAAGCTACGTAAATAATAGGTATTATTGGCAAGAAAAAAAGAACTTTTGATCTATCTTTGGATCGAAGGTTCTTTTTTCATACCTCAACAGTGAGAGAGGCTGCGGAGAGCTTTGTAAATTTTTTTCACTCGCTTGTCACCGATTCTCCACCCTTTTTG
This sequence comes from Brevibacillus sp. SKDU10, assembly GCF_001645205.1. Classification (NCBI taxonomy): domain Bacteria; kingdom Bacillati; phylum Bacillota; class Bacilli; order Caryophanales; family Paenibacillaceae; genus Brevibacillus; species Brevibacillus sp. SKDU10. Next base: position 74,347 of record NZ_LSSO01000141.1, read on the forward strand.
TGAGCCGCATCACATCGAATAGGATGGCTGATTTTTATAATCAACTCATAAAGAGTAGAAGAGAAAAGGAGAGATCGTGATGTTCTGTTACCAATGCGAACAAACCCCGAGCGGTGGGTGTAAGGTGATCGGTGTCTGTGGGAAAACAGAGGAATTGGCTAGCATTCAAGACACGATCGTTTTTGCGTTAAAAGGGATTGCAGCGTATGCAACTCATGCCCGCCAACTGGGTTATATCGACTCTGAAGTGGATGGCATCACTCAGGAAGCGCTATATTTTACTTTGACTAACGTTAACTTTAATCTGGATGAGCATCTAAAAATGGCGATGAAGGTAGGTCAGGCCGCGATCAAGGTGATGGAGCTACTGGACAAAGCACATACCGAGCACTTCGGCATTCCGCAGCCTGTGACCGTATCACAAAATAAAATCGAAGGCAAATGCATTGTGGTTACTGGACATAATCTATTTGCACTAGAGGAATTGCTGAAACAGACAGAGGGAAAGGGCATAAACATCTTCACTCATTCCGAGATGCTGCCTGCTCACGGATATCCTGCCTTGAAAAAGTACCCGCATTTAAAAGGAAACATCGGCAAAGCATGGTTCGACCAACGACGGCTGTTTGAGGAGTTTCCAGGAGCGATTCTTGCGACTACAAACTGCGTGATGCCGATAAAAGGCAGTTACGCTGACCGGTTTTACTCCTACGATGTCGCTGGGTTGGAGGGAGTGACTAAGATTGAAAACGACGATTTTGCTCCACTGATCGAAAAAGCACTCTCCCTGCCAGAAGCAAATATCGAATCAGAGCTCACTCTAACTACTGGATACCATCATGAAACGGTATTAGGGCTTGCACCAGAGATTATTGATGCTGTGAAAGCAGGCAAGATCAAACGCTTCTTCGTAATCGCAGGGTGTGACGCACCGGGGAAAGGCGGCGAGTACTACCGGGAATTGGCGACTTCTTTACCAAAAGAAACAGTTATTCTTACCACGTCCTGTGGAAAGTTCCGTTTTAATGATGTGGACTATGGAACAGTGCCAGGAACCGATATTCCTCGCTACATTGATTTAGGGCAGTGCAATAACTCTGTATCTACAATTAAGATTGCAGCTGCTCTGGCAGACGCATTTGGCTGCGAGGTCAACGATTTGCCGGTTAGTATTGTGCTTTCCTGGTTTGAACAAAAAGCAGTGGCTATCCTGCTCGGGTTGTTCAGCTTGGGAATCAAGGATATTCGAATTGGTCCAAAGCTGCCTGAATTTATTCAACCAGGCGTGCTAACCGTTTTGCAGGATTTGTTTAATGTTAAACTGATCGGACATGCGCAGGAGGACATGAAACAAATGATGGGGATGACTCAATAAAAAAGCTTTTCTATACCTGCAAAGACAGTCTGAAGCTTGCTTTAGTTAGCTTTGGACTGTCTTTTTTTATTAAAAATCTGACTTTCCCGTTTGTAAGAAGTTGAATAGTCTACAACTTGAAGAAAAAATTGAGTCATAATTTTAAAAGTGATAGGAATGAATTTTTAAATAAAACAATAAGGGTTTGGAGATGATAGAGTATTTAGAGAGGAAAAAACATTTTTTTGAAGTATTGATCTTGGAATTTACATGAATATGACTTAGAAGTTTTTATGAAGTAAATAGAATTAAGAATAAAGGTGTTGTAAAAAGGATTGATTATTGCTTGGTTGAACAAATTACTGAGTCAAGAAAAATAAGAATTTATATGAATTTATAGAGAAATCACTTGGCATATATGATATATAGAAAGACCAAGCTAAATGTAGTATTAGTAACAATAACGGTTTAAGCCTATTCATATCTCTATTTTATATTAAGGTAAGTTAGTATAGTTATTATAAAATTTCGCAGTTATGACTATTAAGTGGAGCATTATCTTATGTGAGGGTGAAAAACTTTGTAAATAAAACAAGATCACTCTCTCTAGGGAGAAAGTGATCTTGTAAAATACAGTTTAAGGGATTTTCTCCATAATCAAGAGACGGTAGAATAACAGTGCTATAAAGATAAAAAAATCAGATTTTAACTGGGTTCTTTTTTGATAAGATTATTGTTTACTAAATATTTTTTGAAAGTTAAAGATAAAATTATTTGTTTGAAGTAAATATAGAAGACTCATACAAAATGTAAGTATAAAATAGCATTAATATTAAAGGCCAAAGAAATAATGTCGAATTAGATATCATGTACTAAATAAAATTTTCTTAGGTGGTTTAACGAGATATTAAATTGATAAATGAATTCTTCTAAATCATCAGGATTATCGTTCATCCAATACTTTACAATTTCGGTTTTCTCGAATATCGTCTTAAACTCATTGAACCAATTTTTATAGTGTTCTCTTATTTTTTTATCATTTGATCCGTTTAATCGATCCTCTATGTTTTTTAATAAATTATCTCTTACCAATTGTGTATGAAGTATTTCCTGATTATTTGTCCAGAAGGAATGGTCTGGTTCATTAACTAGTTGTTCAAGGTATAAGTGTATAATTCTTTCAGGGGATTCTTTACAAGGAAGAGCACATATATTATCGTGATTGTCTATAATTGAACTATAACTGTATTTACTTTTGACATCCCCATCTGGAACAATAATTACACCTTTAAAATAAGAGTCTTTTAAAGGGAGTTTTAAAAGTGTGTCACAATTAATATTTGTACTTATTGGAGTTAATCGTAAATCATCACGGTCTATTTTTTCGTGGGCATTATCCAAAATTGTATTAAAGAAATACTCTGCCTCATTATCTTCAAGATAAATCTTTATTTCTTGTTTGTTATCTTGAAAATTAGAAAATCGTAAGAACATGTCGTTTTTTATTTTTTTATAAGTTGGTTGATTCATTATTGTAGGGCTTATGGTATTTTGAATATAGACTACATTATAATATAAGTTACCATCTGCTGGGTTTTGACTACTCGTTATTTTTTTACCCATTACTTCTTTAATAACTGTAAGGGAGTGAGAAGTACAAATAATTTGTAGGTTTAGAGATTTTGAAGCTTGATCTAGTACGTTAATTAATTTTTCTTGAGCAGATGGATGAAGACATGCATCTAGTTCGTCGATTAGTAAGATTCCACCTTTATAGTTTTCACGAAGCTCTCGTTTTAGTTTTCTAAAAGAGATAAGGGATGTTAGAATAGAACTTAAACTATCTTGACCTAGTGAAACTGATTGGTACGGATAGTCCTTAAAATCTGGCCCAATGGAACTCTTAGTAGAGTGTCGAAGTTTTTGCTTTGAAACCCTTTCTTCTCCTAAACTTTCGTTTCCAATTATTAGCCTATACGTATCGTTTAAATATTTAATATCCTCTTCATGTACATTACTACTTGATGTTAGAGAGTATAGTTTTCGATCAGATTCTCCAATTGGTATTACTCTACTCATTCCAATATATATTGTTGGAATGGGAACTTTTCCACTAGCACCAACATTTAATATATTTTCATTTGTGATATTACCGTCTTCATTGGCATTTCTAGGTACTATTTTAAGTCGAGCATCATTATGTTTTGATATAGTACATTTTTTGTTTATTTTTTTATCTTCATAGTTGTAATTAAGAAGCACTGAATATTTTTTATCTTTTTCAGTTATGTAGTCACTTTTCAAATCCAGATGAAATATCTCTTGAAATTGACTTTGAAAGATTTTTTCAAAGTAACTTTTATGACCTTTTAGTTCGGAACCATTTGCAATTAAACCCAATATAGTTGATTTTCCAATACCGTTATGTCCTGCGATTACAGTAATTCTGTTAGCAATCATGAAGCTAATATTTATGAGTTTTCTAAACCTCAAAATATTTATCGAATTAATCTTGTTTCTAGATTTTGAAGTCATAAAAATCTCCTCCATAAAACAATATAAAACTATTAATTTCCGGAAAATCATGGAACATCTAAGTTTAAAAAACATTTACTAGAAAGTATTCTCAATTATATATTATTAAATTATTTTTTTCAAAATTATTAACTGGAGTTTACGATTAGAGTTTTAAGGAAAGCTGAATTACAAGGTTTTTAAACTTGATTATTAAATAATTAAATTACTTTTCTATGAGGGATCTATTATAT
>NZ_LSSO01000142.1:0-40271 GCF_001645205.1 Brevibacillus sp. SKDU10
GGACAAATCTGTTTTAGTAGCGATTAATGGTCAAATCCAAGTGCCTACGGTCAACTTTGAATTTAAACGAGATGCTTCTAATAGAATTGTCGGTATTGATTTTGCTCCAGATGCTCTCAAAGTAACAGATGGAATTCCTGATTTACTCTTTATCAGGTACAAAAAATCCGTCTAGGTGAATACGATTGGTTATTGGAAAATATGAAGTAACGAAAAGACTCTCTCAACAGAGGGTCTTTTTTGTAGTATGAAAAAAGCAGTTCTAACCCTTAGGCGCTTCTCATTACTAGCTCATCAATTGTGTTTTGCATAATTGCATGAATTTCGTTTCTACGCTTTTGTTAAGGTTTCATGTGATTATCTTATATTGAAGGTATAACAAGTGTGTTTTAAACACTCTCAAGGAGGTTTTCACATGCCAGCACCAGCAGTATCGTGGTATAAGACTGATAATGTAACACAATTAACGAAATGGGAGATTGGCACCATTGATGCCGGGTCAATTTCACCGGCTCTCGGGGTGTTAATCTGGAATAACCGTGGAGGTACGGCAGATGTCTCTACCATGACGGATTGTACGATCACAACGAAAGATAGTGCAGGTGGCGACACGGGAGATTTGGTGATCGGCACATGGATTGAAGTTCGTGTTGATAGCATGAAAGAAAGTAATTTCTCTAAAATTGGCGGACCTGTAACGAAAGCTATTCAGCCAGGGGGCAATACAACCAATCCAACAGGGACCTATTCACCAAACAATCAGGAGATTCTGGGTGTCCAAAATGATGGTTCCACTGTGAATTCAAAAGGAAATTTTGTAGAGGTTACACTACGAGCTAATGTGCCTCCACTTGCTACAGCAGGCAATGTCAATTTCTTGACTCGGGTAGCTTATCGCTATATCTAGTGAGGATGCTTATTCTTACATCCAATGCAATGGAGGGGGACTTTTACCGTGTTTTCTCGTTGTAACGGCTATTCGCCTGTCACACAGGATTTCATTTGGTTAGGTGAGTATGTTGATGGTACTCACCTAGCTGAGTTTGATTTTACTACCAAACAAGAAAATAATTTTTATCGCATCCAAAGAAGCAAGCTAATACGTTTCGGGTTAGTTGGTCATGGTCAGAAGCTTTTTTTTGAAAAGGACGGAACGTTTAATCTAGCAGGACGAATTATTGATGTTGCCTATTCGACACCTGATAAAGATTATTTGCTAACTGGAAACATTCAGAATACCTACACAGATATTATTTCGTATAAAGATGCAGAAGCCAGAGGATTGGCTAACTTTAGTCCTATGGCTCTTGGTAATGGGGGCAATCTTAGCAGTACGATTACCCAATACAATTTTGGATACAAATCTACTTTTCTAGTAGATGATGTGACGATTCATTTTAAGGCAATTTGCTGCATCCCGTTTCAGTCTCCCCTTTATATGAACTTCTGGTTAGTTAGTGATAAAAAATTAGATGGCAAATTACAAATTAGGGTGAATGGACTTATAGCTAACGAGTTTCATTCCCCATTACGACCAAATATAGGAGGTGAGCTGAATTGGCAGGTGGTATAAATGAACAGCTAGCAAAAGAAATCCGCCAGTTTATAAAGGATGCCATAAAGAGCGGAGAAAATCCCGCTATTCAAGAAGAAATGAGGAATGCTCCTCAGAAACGGAGTGCTCCGAAAAAAAGAAGCGTTTCCAAGAGACAAGCAAGGTCAGTTTCTACTCAGCAAGTGCTTTCTGTGTCAGAAGAAAAAAGAGCAGAATCAAATCCTTTGCAGGTGAGATTTTTTTCAACACATGTTCATGATAGTAAGGGACAAGCGACCTTGAAGGCTTCTCCTGTACCTGTTGAGGTACTGACTCCACATGGCTGGGTATGTGTCAAAGATATTTATTTAGTCGATATGCTTGCAGCCAAGGAAGCAAACGAACGAACAAAAGAAGAGCAAAGCATCTATGAGGAATATCAAGCTTTTGTCAGTATGTTTGGTACTAGACATCTGGAGGCAAAGGTAATTTTAGAGACTACTGATTTGTCAGAGATCGATATAAAGGGAAAAGATAACCTCCCGTCTATCACGAAAGCGATTGAGCAGCATGAAGATATTCCATTTTCACGTGAATTTGTTTGGGTGGATGGTGCCAAGGATACCAAGGGAATTATCGTTCTACCCTATGATGATTACGACAAGGTTTTTGTTGTAAGTGATGTTGATCAAAATGGAAAAAATGAGATTGTGTTTCTACAAAGCAAGGAAGAGACCAATGGTGTGAGACCATACTTTGAGAAGAAAAATGGGAAAACCTATCTCTATGTAAACCACTTTTCTGGGGGTGGTGGAACACAAGCTGATCCCTACATTGTTTCAAATGAAGAGGATTTGAATAATGTGAGAAAAAATCTAGGGGCTTGGTATGTCCAGGATCAGGATATTGTGATGGCCAGCTTTCAATCTGGGGAAGGGTTTGAACCGATAGGGACTACCAATGCACCCTTTACTGGAAATTATGATGGTCGAGGTCATTTCATCAAGGGTCTCTTTATGAACCAAAACAGGAATTACGTAGGCCTGTTTGGTGCCGGTCGCACAGCAATAATTCGAAATGTACGTCTTATAGACCCTAATATTACGAATGCAAGTCAAACAACAGGCGGCCTTATAGGATATATTGTTGGATGCAGAATATTTAATTGCAATGTTATTGGCGGAACAGTGGAAGGTCGAGGAGGCAAAGTTGGGGGACTTATTGGTGATGCCTATGCTAATTCTTATCAAAGTGGTTGGAATACCGAAATAAGATACTGCTATAACTATAAATGTAATGTTAAATCCGCTGGAAATATTGCTGGCGGAGTGCTAGGAAATGCATATTGGGATAATTATGTAGTTTATACAGATAATTGTTATTCCACAGGGAAGGTGGAAGACATTACAGTTGCCAAGGACAGAACCAATATTGGAGGTCTAGTAGGCTATTATAGGGATAAATCTATTGCTACCAACTGTTTTTGGGACTTAGAATCCTCAGGTGCCCCTACAAGTGCAGCTGGCATTGGCAAAGCAACCTCAGAGATGAAGGATAAGGGTACGTATTCTTGGGATTTTGATTTGTATTGGGATGTAAAGAAAGATGTAAACGAAGAGTATCCGGAGCATCGTCAATTTATTCGATACAAAACGGGAAAAGGGACACAGGCAGAGCCATACATTATTACTACAGAAGATGAACTTAATCAGATTCGGTGGTTTCGACATAGTAGATTTAAAGTAGAAGATGATATCAAAATGGTTGATCATCAGATAAATAGTGGTTTTTATCCTATAGGTTTTCCTATTGTTGGACAAGATAATCACTTTCAAGGGAATTTCGATGGCGGCGGACGATGCATTGCGAATCTGTTTATCAATCTACCATCAAATAACTATGCCGGATTATTTGGGCAAATAACAGGAGCAACCGTCCAGAATCTAGACATAATAGACTGTAATGTTACAGGGGGCGTAGCAACTGGTTCATTAGTAGGATATAGTACGAATTCGTTGATTAAAAATTGTCACGTGGATACGTTTTCATCATGTCGAATAACGAGTAAAGGCGATTATGCAGGTGCTCTAATTGGTAATGCTTACTCAAATACAATGATTGAGGATTGCTCTGCAAATGCCAATATAATTGGAGTTAGCTATACCGGCGGGTTCATTGGAACTATCTCAGGCAGTAACATCAGCATGAAAAGAAGTTACTCAAAAGGAAGAGTCGAGGGTTCTTCTTATGTTGCAGGGTTCATTGGAAATATGAATTCTAATAGTTCCAGCATTGAGGACTGTTATACTTCTTGTGATGTCATCGGTAGTACTGTTGCAGGATTTGTTGGTTATATTACAACAGGAAATTTTAAACGATGTAATGCAATCGGTACGATCTATGGAAAAGGTGGAGGCTTTACGTATGATCACAATAGCTATAATAGCAAAACCCTAACCGAATGCTATTTCGACCGCCAAACCTATAATACAACCACCGGCGGTTACGGCGGAATTCCTAAATATACAGCAGAATTGAAACACCCATCTCTCTACACGAATTGGGATATGAACACTACCTGGATTTTAGATACCAAATACAACGACGGCTACCCAGCATTGCGAAATCTCCTACCTATTGATTCTCCAATTTTAGGTTTCCGCAATGAATTTGGAAAATACTATACAGACAATGCGGGTGGACTATTGCGCTATCTGGATTTTGGAACCTTGATCGCTAGCCAGACCTCCTTGCCAAAGGCAGTGTGGTTACAGAATAATGCGGAGTTTCCTGTCAATCGAATGCAGGTGTGGGTCGATAAAGCAACGGTCGAAGCAGGGATGGATGTCAAGCTCAGCATAAGTGAAACACCGTTTATTGGCATTTCTGAATTAGAGTTTAGCGGTACTTATGCACCAGGTGCAGCAGCTAAATTTTATGTCAGAGTAGGTTCAGATATTACGGTGAAGCATGGTGGTACCTTTGATCTCAAGGCTAAGGCAAGTCCAGCATAACAGCATTCCAATACAATGGAACAGGGCGTGATATTACATGTTTATTAAGGAAGGAATGGTCCTTTCCCTTCACGCTTCTCTTGCTGATCAGGGGCTGACAAGAGGCAATAATGCCACACCTACCACCAAATGGCATGATCTTAGTGGGAATAACAACCACGGAACCTTACATGGGTTTCAATACAATTCCCAAAGTGGGTGGACAGGAAACAATACAGCTTCGCACCCGTATACCCTTTATTTCGATGGATACGGCAGCTATGTTACTTGCGGTAGAGCTTCTCAACTGAAGCCTGCCGCAAGTATTACATTTGAAGCCTGGTTCTACTTAATTGGCGGAAGTATTGTGCTGTCTTCAGGGGGACAAGTTGAGGGTACACAAGGAATTGCTCTCTTATGTAACGATTTGGGCGAATTGGAATTACATGTGACAACTCCCGACAACCAGGCCATGTTTAACCTTGGCTACCAATCTAAAAGTGAATGGTATCACGTAATTGGCTCATTTGACGAGCATACAGGATACTTAAGTGCTTATCTCAATGGAGCTCCACAAGGAAGGGCAAAAGCAGTATCTGGAACGTTTACAGATCCTTTAGCTGACTTAATTATAGGACGACACCATAACGAGATGACAAAATGGTTCCGAGGAACAATTCCAGTGGTCCGCATTTATAACAGGGCTTTGTCTATGGATGAAGTAGCTCAAAACTACTTAGCTGGGTATCTGTTATATAAAAACGAGAGCCAGATACCCTCACATATTATAGTCCCTAAAGGCCATGATGTTCGTTGCTCATTAAAAATAGGTACAAGTGGCATTGTGAAAGGGAAGTACCGTAGTATCCCAACGGGCGTAGTGGACATACCATCCAGCATCAAGATTAATAGAGCAGTTGGATTCGCAGGTAGTCTGTATATAAGTCCACAAACAATTTTACAAGGGAAATACCATATTAAGCGGCAGACTAAGAGCGATATTTCATCCTCTATTTCTATCCATCATACGAATCACCTAAAAGCAAAGCTTTCTGTTCGGCCAAAGGCTATTCTGTCAGGAAAATATCAGATAAAAGAGCTATTTGGACAGGATGTAGACAGTACCATCCAGATCATTCAAAGAGACACATTAGTATGTCACCTATCTCTTTTGCTTAAGGGGCAGCTAACGAGCCGATATATAGTGAAAGGCATAACTGCTAACGAGTTGTCGGCTTCTCTCACAATTACAAATACCTCGAGTTTAGCAGGAAAACTAGGAGTTACATCCAGCCAAAAACTGATAGCTCAATATAAGATCATCGAGACTACAGTAGACGATCTTACCTCTTGGCTAAACATCACTGCTACATCTCAGCTATCTTCTAGAATGGGAATTAGTACACAGACTCGACTTATCGGTAGGTACGACATGATACCGGTTGAAGGCAGTGATTTAATTTCTTCCCTTAATATAACAAGCAACGCTGATTTCAACAGTCGATTGAAGATAGCTACACGTGGAGTCCTAAAAGCCAAATATAAAATGATAAGAGGCGATTATTCTAATCTTGCCTCTAACATGTCTATTAAAGAAACAAATGATGTACCTTCGTCACTTGGCATTGCTCCGTATACAAGGGCAATAGCCAAATACGGAATAATTGCTAACTACGCTTCTGATATTTTAGCAGATATGACTATTAAGGTGAGTAGCAATCTGCCAGCACTGCTACGAATTTCTCCCTACACTTATATCAGAAGTAAGTACGAGATTCTGGCGCCACCTGAATTTACTGCGATTTTGTATGCGACTAAGGATGCTTTTGTTCGAGAAGCAGTTCCAAGATTGAACTATGGCATTGAACAACAAATGTATATCGGACACGATTCTTCTTTGCAAGATACGTTCCGTTCCTATATAGGGTTTGATCTAGCAGCAGCTTCTATCCCACCTAGCAATGTTACCATTAAAAAAGCGGTCGTAAAGCTGTATGTTGACAGTAGAAATATACCCCCTAAGCAGGTCCAAATGATCGAACCAGTCACAGATTGGACTGAATATGGTATCACCTGGAAGAACCAGCCTTATCCATTTGGATTTGATTCGCCTACATCGTCGTATGATGGGATTAATGTGATAGAGAGTATCGAGGGGAATTCCAGATATGTTCCTTTTGATGTAACAGACTCTATTAAAAGATGGTATGAGAAAAAGAAAGACAACTTCGGATTTATTGTGAAAGCTTTCAATGAGCTTGAGAATTCATCGCTTACTTTCTTTACCAGAGAACAAAAGTCACATAGACCTATCTTAGAAATAACGTATTATGACACGCGAATATATAGTCTAGGCAGAGATAGTTGCTGGTCGGATATAACGGTTAGACAAAATAAGCCATCAGATGTAGTCTCAGCTCTACGGATTAGACAATTCCAAGGTTATGGGGATTTGCCAGTTCACTTATTCCTTGTCAGTCCGCGTGATCTTTTATCTGAGCTGATCGTGAATAGGGTGCAATTGATAAGTCGTATATCTGTGAGACAGTCAGCTCACCATGATACAGCAGGCTATTTGAAGGTCTTCACAAAAGAAGCTTTCTGGATGGAGAGTAGTCTATTTGTAAGTGTGCCAGACAGGCCTTCTCACATCTATATCTTAAATAGAGAAGATGTAAATTCTAAGCTAGCAGTAAGACGCGAGGGCCGGCCATATCCGGAGATTCATTCAACTCTATTCATTAATCGGGATGTAACCGTTGGAGAAGTGATTGTACGGCAATCATCTAAAATAGATTTCTTTTCCGATTTGACTGTAAATAGAGACGATTTGCATGCTTCCTTATCGGTCTATAATGGCTTTGACACTTTAGGATTTTTATCTGTTAGGGTAGAGGATCAGGTAGATTTATCAGCAAGTGGATTTGTAAAATTCCATGACAGCTTGTCAGGTATGCTGCTAGTCCATAAAACCCACATGCATGGCAGCTTGAATGTGGTGTATGCATCCCATCTTGCCGCTTCCCTTCACGTTCGGATTGCAGAAGATGAGCAATTAAAAGCAAAACTAGCAGTAAAGTCTAGAAACAATCTTTTATCAAATTTATCTATTTATCCTAAATTTGATGTTCCTTCTCATATATTTGTTCTCTCTGGATATATTACAGGACACTTAGCTATTCCCTATCAGAAAGGAAAGGATGTACCTTCTTTTGTCACTATTAGGGTAAAAGCTGTCTCAGATTTAGAGAGTTTGAATCAGGTTCAATCAGGATATTTAGGGTCAAGTATTCAGGTTCGCACTAGTAGACAACATGATTTTCCTTCTACATTGGCCGTTCAATTACAAGACAGATCCGAATGTTCTGGTCACTTGGTGGTAAACGCCTTAGGGAAAGCTGATGTAGAAGGCCAAATTAGTGCCCGTAAAATGCGTTACGCCTTTCTGTGGTGTTTCTTTGCCGTTCGATTATCGGACTCTGCTTCAGTAGACAGTAATCTGATCGTTCGAGTAGCTGATGGAAATGATTTGCATTCAACAATTTCCATCAGAGTATTTTCAAATGCCAATCTTTTAAGTCATGTCGCTGTCAGACGAGAGGATTTCTCTGAATTGCTTTCCTTACTCCTCCTAAAAGAGCATCGTAATCTCTTAGGAACAATGGCTATTCGGGTTCAAAATAATGCCGATATTTGGTCATCTATGGAAATATGGGAAAAATCCTTACTGAGCGGAAGTATTAGCGTACGAAAGAACATTGACTCCGATCTCTCATGCTCATGTATCATTAACGTATACAGTGAGATTGAAAGTCATATTGATGTCGTAGCTGAATATGGGTATGTCTTTATTATGTAAGAGTAATAACCTCTGTCCTTCGTGGCAGGGGTTAATTTTTTACTCATTTTACTTATATTAAAAGATGTTAAAATACATGTGATGCCTGATGTACAAAATCGTTTCACGCAAGTCCAGTCTTAAGCATCGAAAACGATGCAACTTTCCCTAGCCTATACGAGGATCAGCCTTGAACTTTACGTAACGTTTACAGACAAAAAGAAGGTGAAATGAGCATGGATGCGAATGTGATGATCGCCATCATTGGAGGAGCAGTATCCCTTAGTACAGGTATTATCGGTTATATATCTGGCCGCAATAACAATCAAAAAGAAGTTAGTATCTCAGATCGTCAATTATTATCGCAAGCTGAACAGACATTTCGAGCAGAATTGCGAGAGGAATTGCGAATCTACAAGGAAGAAATCAAGGCATTAAAACAAGAGATTGAGGTATTACGGCAAGAAAACTTCAAACTTCTGACGGAAAACAGATCGCTTAATACAAAAGTGGAATCGTTAATGCTGCGTTTAGATGGGGATCACACTGATTAGAAATGAGGATAAGCTATGATCGATACAAAATCAGCAGAGGGGAATGAAAAGGACTTGAAACGAAAGGGAGGGGCCATTTGAATGCTGACCAAAGCCTTGATTGATCTTACTCGTAACGGTTATGTAACTGATAATACCTGGGCTGAAAAAGTAAAAAGTCGAATGTTAGCTCTGAGTAAGCGTAGCTTTCTTATGATGTTGGTATTACAACGTATCCGAACAGGTGAAGGCAAATGACAGATTTTATATTGGAAAAAGCTCAGCTACTTATTTTATTAGCCTTCTTAACAGAATCCTTAACAGAAATAATAAAAGGATTGTTTTCGAAGTGGGTTAAAGACCAAATGACTTATTCTATTTCCATCTTAATAGGAATTATCCTCTGCTATGCTTTTGAGCTGAATCTTTTTGGCCTCCAACATATGTGGAAACATGTCTCTATCATTTCGGCTGGACTAATTGTGAGCCGAGGAGCCAATTATGTGCATAGCTTTGTCAAGATTGTAGGCATGCTACAAAAAGGACGCTAGTTGATACTAACAGCATATTTGCAAGCAGCTTAAGAATGTATCATGTTACTTTTCCAAAAACGATAGTTGGTAGAAAAGAAAAAAGAGCTAATGGCGATTGATTCGTTATTGGCTCTTTTTATGTATGCGAAGAAATGCTTTTTTAACTAGTGAGAACGTACATTCCTGCTTCTGGGTAATTTATAAGTGGAAATATCGTGCAACTTTTCAAAAGGTTGTATCGACTACTATAGTATTTGCTACTGAAGGACTATTACCTTAGATGTAAAAATATAGTTGATACCTTGGGTCTTAAACGTACAATCTGCTTTTAGTCCTGTAATACTTTAGGTGATAAGTCCTTGCAAATCAAGATTTACTGATCTAAAAGTACGCCAGAGTGGAGTTGTAACAAACAAAGATCTTAGCAAGGGGAGGTGAAAATACGAGTTGAAAAAACAAATGTAGAGAATTAGGGGATTTTCTTACTTATACATATACTTCCTAAGAATAAATTACTAAGGTTAGTTAGATCATGTCAGCATTTACTTATATATAGAAGTGAAATCCTTTGGTATCAACTATCCATCAATGACAACACGCAATATGCAACAAAATTAAGAGTTCTCTATTCTTCTAATACCTAATATGCACAAATATAAGTTTCTCTAGTAACCAATTATCAAAGTTGATTAGCTCTCATAATATTTGTAGTCGTTAGGAGGATTTATGATATGGAAAAAGCCAAAGGCACTGAGGAAATCCTAGATATTGGAATTTTAAACCCAATATTTGATTTTGTGTTGTCAGGGGTCCACATAGCAGATAGAGAGGATGTAAAGCATGATTCTATTGTAAGAATATTAACTGCAATGAATAAAGGAGCTATTAAAAAGGATCTCTTTACTTTTTCTCATACGGTAATTAGAAGAACTGTCATGGATTACTACCGGAAAAAAAGACGAATGATTATACAGAAAAGTACGATGGTTCATTTTTGTGATGGGACCGACGATGAAAAAGGATCGACTGTTGATCATTTCTATGGTGTAGATTATGAAGCGGGCTACGGATTGGCTGATGTGCGCAATGATTATCTGTTTCATAAACACCTATTTACAAACCAAGAACAGAAGATTATTAGCTACATGCTATTTACCGAAGACGGAATAGATATGAAGCCAACGCAAATTTCCAATCAATTAGGGTTAAATAAGTCCCACGCCTCACGAGCCATGAACAAACTTAAGCACGTATGTTTGGTGTGATTCTGATAAAAAGAGGAGACGAAATCCATTCCATAATAAATATATCATTATGCTAATAAATCTGCAATCTAACTAGGAGGAATTTTCGCAACTTTTTAAAGACATAAAACGACAATATTTAGCAAAAAAGCAAAAAAACATGAATTTCTAGTAAAAATGTATACCAAGTACAGCAAATATTTAGATTTATTGCATCTTTTCAATGATATAGATCGACTACTTTTACTATAAATGAAAATTTACCAGACATGTAGGTATGCGATCTATGCCAGGGTCGGATGACGAGCTTACCCCGATCATTATTTTTACATGAGCATTTTATGATACACGATTACCTAAAGAAAGCATGAAGGAGAGTTAACCCAATGTTAGCTAGATATGTAGTAGGCGGAAGATTAGACCCTCCCTATTATCCTACCAAGACAAGAGCCCATTTTATCGGAAGAGATATTTATATAAAAGGGATGAGAAGCTCTGGTACTAAGAGAGTAATTACCGATACTTTTCATTTATCACACGATGTAGAGCTGTATGCGATATCTATAAAATCCGATATTATCACACCCTCAGATTATTGGAATCTTCTCATTGGGAACGAATTGATTGCTAAAAATATTTATTGTAAAAACTTTGAAGAGGGACTCTATTTTCAAGTCGCTCACCCTATTAAGGCCGGGACTATATGTAAATTAGAATTCTATACAGAGGCTGGCGACAGAAAACAAATAGAGGTTATGTTTCATCTTCTCTGTGATCCAGAAGCTGAACCAATTTTGACTGGAACCGTTGATAATGGAAATTATCCCGATCCGCTACCTCCTGATCCGGTTCCCGTACCCATTCCGGATGACGATGATACTTGTAAAAATCCAATTGTATGGAAGCCGTATGCAACAGCAGCAGAAGCTGAAAAATGGTGTAATAGCATAAATATTGATGCTAATTTTCAACGAAATGTTTACGCAGCTAATTATGTAACAGAAGGACTTGTTCATCTTTTGAATCACTGTTGCGGCTTCAAAACCATGATCACTAAACATAAACTCACGATAAATATCAAGGATGCAAAAGGCGCAAATGGTTACTTTAATCCTCCCACTGGAGAGGTTGTTGTGAACAAAAAATACGATTTTGCCAATGCGGATAAGATTGCACTAGCAGAATATCAATCTGGCCAAAAATCGTCTCCTCATAAATTACGAACGATTATCCATGAAATAGGTCATTGGCTACATTTTCATAATGTAGGGGCTGATCAATTTTACCGATTTTCAGCGCTTGATCCTGACAATTATGGTCCGAAAACCATCTTGTCGTACTCAGAGGCTACTTATATTGGGAATCATCTCTGTAGCTATGCGACCAGTTGGTATCCAATCGAATTAATTCCAGAGGCATTTACGGCGAAAGTGACCGATATCCCCATCGACCCGAAGATACAAGAATGGTACCAGCAATACGGTGGATATGAATGTAATAACTGGAAGGGGGGATAGCAATGGATTTTACGATACCTTGTGTTTTTTGTAAATATTTAAATCGTGATAGCAGGACAAAAATGAGTTGTATGGCCTTTCCTAATGGGATTCCCAAGCAAATCCAAGAATTAAGGGTGATTCATACAACTCCGTTTGAGGGTGATAACGGAATCATGTATGAGCCCTTAGATGAGACAATGGACTATTTTCTTTATTTTTCGGGAGAGGTTAGAGAGTAAAGGAATGAACAACGCATCGGGAGTGGATTAAATGAAAAAAGAGATAGGACAACAGGTAAAAGTATGTACGGATCTGGAATTCATGGATCAAATGGTTACATCCGGTACGGTAGGTGTCATTGAAGGTACTCATAAGGGAAGTAATGGCCTTAGAGACTATGTAAAAGTAAAGGTAGCAGACAGACAAATGGATATTCCGGCAGAAGATTTTGAGAATCAATTTTCATATGTAACGGAACAAAAGAACAAGAATGGAAAAGGATAACGTGAAAAAAGAGACCGTTGTACGAAACGTTAGAAAACTGATGATACTTTTTCCGGAAACACGTACCAATGATAAATTGCTACTCTCTTACTATTGGCGGCTCATTGACAAGCTAGATTTTAGCAATATGGAATCTTTTATGCATGATTATATTGAAAAAGCGACGATTCCAGAAACGATATCCAGAGCAAGAAGGTTTGCGCAGAAAGAACCTCCATTTGAGCCAAAATCTAATGAGAAACTAGACCATTTCATCAGCTATCGTGCATAAACAAGCAGATAAAAGGAAGCAGGTTATGTTGTAATGATAGGTTATTTAAATAAATGTCCACATTGCAAGGAAGAGGCATCCTTTGCATTGGAGGAATTGGAATGCGACAAGTCTCTGGTTGCCTGGTGCCGCTCGTGCGGGAACTACATCAATCAAACCTTTACATTAGAAACCTTTCGGAGATGGTGGGAAAGACACCAGCAGGGGGAGGAAAAGATCGCACCTCCAATCAAAAAAGAAGTGTTGGAAAAGTTGAAAATGCTAGAAGAGACTATCGCACAGGATTCCTCTTGTTATTTGAATAGAGTAGAAATACATTTGAAGGATTTTACTGATTACGTATATAAAAATGATGCCGAGTAGTTCGATAATGTATGATAGTGATTTCACGTTTTTATCCTGCTCAGCAGATGGAACTTGCATAATAGTTTAAAAACACTGACCCTATTTATTTTGGAGTGAGAATATGATAAAACTTGATACCATTTTTCAAGATCAAGAGATTGCTGATACGAAGGCAACGATTGACCTTCACCTACTTGTAAAAATCTTGAGTGGGTATGTAGCTTTGCGAGAAGAAACAAAGCAATTATTGAAAAAAAACCAAGCTTTATCGGTCAACAATGAACAGCTTTATAATCAATTACAGGATCAATGCCAACAGATAAAAATGTTACAGAGCCAGATCGCTACTAATCAAAATCAAACCGGTAAGGACAGCAGCCAAAAAGGTCAAAATGAATTATGGATAAAGCATGATCAGTTTTTTTGGGGCTTTTTTGATAGTAAAGAATAAATGACGAAGGAAAGAAGACGCCAGATGGGAGGGAAGCAGTGTACACGTTAGGTAAACTTATCGAAAAGATAGATGAGATTCAAAACGTTATAGAGCAAATAAACAGAGCGATGAGACATACTTCATCTGCTTCGGTAGAAGTGCTTCGTCGACATAAAGAACAACTAGAAGAGATCATAGAATATATTATGGAACAAGAAATTTTATCCTCCCTCGATCTGGAGGGCATGCTGATGAAACATAAAAAATGCTTGCGAGAATGTATGGAATCATCTTATAGCAATAAAAGGCCCTATACAGAGAGGAGCAGGGACTATACGCCATGAAAATAAAATGCAAGGATCTGTATGAAGCTTTACAGCATACTCATAAGTCTCTAATGGACATGGGTTTAGATATCGAAAATACTGGTTGTGGTACAGCTAATTGCTTAGTTACTTATGAGCAGCTAAGGATAAAAGAGAGTTATATGGAGCTCTATAATGCCGACGTATCTTTGAAGGAAGTAGACCTTGATGATATACAGAAACAAATAGCTGCTTGCATGCGAGAGTGTGTAGACTTTTGAGACGGGAATACTCCCGTCTTTTTTGTTTTGATATTTGGTAGTAGGAGAACTGGTTGGTAGAATGCATAAATCACAGCTGTTATTTTAATCGCAACGATCCAAGAGGGTAACACGACAACTATAGTATGACATTCTCAGGTAAAGGATGGTTGCATGATAATTGGAATGAAATCCATCATCGTAATACTGCTGACGATGACAGAGCTATCATTTTCAAATCTGTTCTCCCCATTAGACAATATCCCAGCAGGTCAAAAGAACACGGTTTCGTTTGCTGCAACAGCTTCCATTTTTACTCAACAAAAACAAATGCAGGAGACGATCATACACCATATGATCTCTAAAAATATTTCCATCACAGAGGCAACAAAATTATCCAACTATATTCTTACTTTTTCGGAAAAGTACAACGTAGATCCTTTTCTAATCGTAGCAATAATCGAGGTCGAAAGCTATTATCATCCCAATCGAATTGGCAAGCATAAAGATACGGGCCTTATGCAAATCTTACCTTCTACACAGAAATATATGGGTATAAACGGAGAGCTTACAGATCCGGAAGTGAATATTCATGTTGGTTGCAAGTATCTGGCCTATACGCAAAGCAGATTCGGACCAGAGCTGGGGATTATTGCTTATAACCAGGGAGAGGGAAATATCGTACGTGGAACATTTAAAACAAACTACTTAGTGAAAGTTAAAAAGGTATGGTCAGTCATTAAAAATAACGCATCTTAAAAAATATGGGGACTGTAAAATTTAATTATATAAAGGAATGTAATGCACTCTTTACCGTAAACATTGGAATAATCCTTGAGTGGGACATATCCAAGTGATTGGTAGGGAGTGTATTTGTTATCGTAGCCAAAAAGCGGGGAGATAATGAATAGCTTGTAATAACTACGTTATGTGCTATTAAAGGTTTTGGTATATAGGTTCTTTATGAAAAAAATGATCTTAGGAAACAATGCCGTCATATCTGCATCTTTTGGCTAGGATAGCTCGACTATTATAGGGAGAAGGGAAAAGAAAGAGATGACTAGGAGTGAACGAAAGCTTGTTAAGTCAACGATACCTCCGTTTACGGAAAGAAAGTATAAAAGATATGCACAATATAGACCTTATTCATGCCTGTAAAGAAGATAAAGAGCTGTTAGGAGAGTTTTTGAAAGAAAACAAGGAATTTCTTTTCTCGATTATTAAACACTATAAAGGTAACGTTGAGGAATTGTGCTTTAAGTTTCGAGTAACAGAAGAAGAATTGCTTCAGCATGCTTATATTGGTGTGATTAGTGCTCTACAGGAGTTTGATTTTCATCGGGGAATCAAGTTTACAACCTTTGTGGTTAGACCGATAATCTGGGAGATTAATCAACTGCTGTATAACGATTCACGATTTGTAAGATTAAGCAGGGGAGCTGTGGAACAGATTAAGCGTATGATCGCTATTGAGGAAAAGTTAGGATATCGACCTAGCGAAGAGGAAATGGCTAAGCTGCTTGCTATACCGGTAGAAAGGTATAAGGAAATAGCCCGATTTAGTGATGAAATTGAACATTATCACGCTTATGAGAACTTCGAGATGATTGATCATAATTGCAGTAATATTGAAGAGCATGTAGTGGATAAGGTTTATGTCGAACATTTACTGGGAAGCTCCATTTGCAATGATTTTGAGAAAACAATTATGAAGCTTATCATGGAAGGTATAAATAATACTCAAATAGCTGAACGTCTTCAGGTCTATCCTATGACGATTAACAGAGCAATCATGCGTATTAGGAGTAAAGTTCTGAATTTTCAATTAAATAAATCAGACCTGCAACAGCATGTCACCTCTAAATATGATCGGGAAATCAAACTCATAGAAGAGGAAAGCAGATTGCGCAACAAGCTTATGTGTGTTAGCGAAATAGCAGAGCTCTTAGAGAAATCAGGATTTAACAGGCCTGCTTATTCGAATCGAATTTTATACTACATTCGGCAAAAGGTAAGTAAAAAGTGGCAGGATCAGCCGGCTCATGCTGGAAAGCCCGGGCAGAAGGCTAATTCTGTCAGAAGTGGACAGCAATTGAACCCCAAACAAAACGCAAGGTAATGGTGAATGGACGATGGAATTAACATTTTACTATCGCTCGTCTTGTAGTTCATGCAGGAAATTATCAGCCACCTTAGATCAAATTATTGAGGAAAGGAAGCTTGCAATTCGTTCGATATGCGCTGAAGGGGATGATGCACTTGGCATTATGTATGTGCCACTCGTGATTATATCCTACCGTGGCTCTGAAGTAGGCCGCTTTACAAGCGCCTTGAGCAAATCTGTCATTGATCATTACTTGGATGAACTTCAGCAATATATGGATGACTACCTATAAAGAAACAAATTTGATCGAAGAGATGGTCAAATGTACAAAAATTCGTTACAATACAAATGAGAATTATTATCACAATTGGATTTTACACCTATGGAGAAGCAAATGAGGAAAAGTAACACAACCGGAGTGATGGACAAATGAGCAACATTGGCTTTCACCAGAACTTTAATCTATTCTTTGACGGGCTTGGATTGGCTCGACAGAATGTAGATCGTACAGAGCAGATGACGCTGCATTCTTCAATTGGAGAGGGCTCTATCCGTCGCTTTGTCCCGCGTCCGGATATGGAGGTCGTGATTTCTGATTACACCTTCCATGACAAGCATGCAATGAGTTTTGCCCCGAGAGAAGAAATGGTTGAGCTGAGTTATTGCTTTGAAGGAGCAAGAGAGGTTAGTCTTCAGGGCGTTCGTCAGGAAATTGTTTCAGGAACTTGTACATTACAATTTATGAAACAGGAGCAAACTCGTTTTGAGTTTATGGGAAAGCAGCCCTTTTATATGCTTGGTATTGGTATTCCAGTTTCCAGCTTTCATCATTTTATGGAAGAGGCAGATGGTACTAGATCGGTTCATTTTTCGGATATCTTGGGAAAACGCTCTTTCCGGGCTTTTCAACAAACGATCGATCCTCTTTCCTCGATTATCCTGCAACGCTTGATAAAGCTAGTAGATTCACCAAGAGCACGAAAATTCGAGATAGAATGCACGATCATGGAAATTCTGTCTGCAGCCTTCCGAACCTTTTTACTAGATAGGAATTCAGAATCGACCCAGCTTACCAAGGATGATATGGAAAAAATTCGCCAAGCGCGTGCGATCATGCTCGAGTGTATGGCAGAGCCGCCAACACTAATCGAATTGTCTCGAATGATTGGGCTTAATGACTATAAGTTAAAAAACGGCTTTAAGGAAATGTACGGGACTACAGTATTTGGATATTTACGGAATAAACGGATGGAAACGGCCCTTTTATTACTGCAAGGCGGCAAAATGAATGTGAACGAGGTATCTTGCGCAGTCGGGTATTCTAATCCTAGTTATTTTGCAGAAGCTTTTCGGGAAAGGTATGGTGTTAACCCTAGTGAGTTGGTTCGCCGTTCCGTTTCCTCTTGCCGCTAGTGAAAATAAGATTCACCGGCAGAGCAGTCAACTGTCATATTGGCTGATAAAAAAACATAAGGTTTTTTTCACCTAAACTGCCTGATAAGGGCAGTTTTTTTATTGCTTTTGGAATGAAGAATCGATGGACAAGTGCAGATAAGTTGAATGAAAGCCTTCATACAGGTTATGAAATGATAGATTGATAAATATCCCGCTAACCGCAATCTCATTTCCTCTACTGGTAGATATCAGGCGAACCCGCATTATAAGATGTATGCATTGATAATTAATCTCATTTGCCAAGTTGTTAGGCTAATGAAACAAAACCGCCTCAGGAAGCGGGAAAAAAGGAGAAGCAGAAGAAGATGCAGGGAACAAAGATACTGACTATTATCGTAGGGGTGGCTATGCTACTGCTAGCTGCAGGATGCACAGGAGCAGGCAAACCGAATACGGGAGTAACGGAGGAACAAACAACAGCTACCACAGCTAATGAAAAATCATCCTCCCATTCCTTCCCAAAAACAATTAAACACATGAAGGGACAAACCGTTATTCAGAATAAGCCAGTTAAAATTGCTACGCCATACATTGCTTTTGTAGACTATTTAGCTGTTCTGGATGAATATCCTTATGCCGCATCAGGAATTTCAACCATTGAACAAAACTTTCCTAATCTTAGTAAACGTATAGCAGGGAAAGCTATCATAGACCTTGGCTTAGAGGCAAATATGGAAAAATTACTAAGCGCGAAGCCAGATTTAATCATTGCAGCGGATGACATGATAGGCCAGTACGAACAAATGAGTCAGATTGCTCCAACTGTTATTTTTCCTCAAGCAGGTGATTGGCGAGAGACATTAGAGCAGATCGCTGCTGTAATTGGGAAAGAGGATGCAGCGACGAAGATATTAGCTGATTTTGACCAAAAGTCAGCAGATTACAAAAAGAAGCTGGCTTTTAGAAGCCAAGAGTCTGTGCTATTTACCATGTCACGAAGCAAGGATCAATTTGTAACCTGGGAGGAAAAACGTTTCGAGCCTTTTTATAAGGGATTAGGGCTAAAACCGGTGCCAGGAGCTGAAAAAGGTGGTCAATTGTCATTAGAGAGTTTAGCCCAACTAAATCCGGATCATCTGTTTGTGATTAATAATTGGCAAGATCCAATTCCGGGGGGAGTCAAGGAAGCGTTGAAAGATAATCAGGTATGGAACAGTTTGAAGGCAGTCAAAAACAATCAGGTGTATTTTTTAGAGGACCCTTCACTACCTGGGCCGATGGCGTTAGCTAAAATTGACGGTTTGGAAGAAATTATGCAAGCAATGGGGAAAAAATAAGGAGCGTAAAGGGAAAAATAATCTAACAAATAAATAAGGGGCTTTATGATGAAATTCAGATTCACGGTTATGTTCTTAATTGTGCTAGCTGGCATGATCTCAATAGCCGCCTTTAACCCGGTCATTGGTCCTCTTTCACGCAATTTAGGACTAAGCGAGGTTCAATCAGGTTGCTTGGTTTCGATCACAGGAATTTGTTGGCTACTAGGTGGTTATTATTGGGAACGAAGACCAGCCAAAAGTAGAAAAAAATTACTAGCTTCTATTATGTTTGTCTATTTAGTTACCCTAATCGTATTTGCTTTGCTCGCGGACAATGCCAAGAGTAATACGCTGGGTGTTGGTTCCGCTGGTTTATTTTGGATATTCTTGATTTTACGAGCCATTGCAGGCTTTTTCTTTGGGGGTATTCCTGCTAAAGCTCAAGCATATGTAATGGGCTGGACAACGCAGGAAACACGCACATGGGGGATGGCGTTATTCGGTGCGGCAAATGGTCTTGGTTTCGTGCTGGGACCAGCGATGAGTGGCGGATTAGCAGTGATTAGTCTGACCGTACCGATGTATGCGGTAGCTATGCTTATGTTGATTATTGCTGTTTTTTTCCTGTTATCCATTCCAGATGAACAGGAAAGTGAGATTCGTCGAACAACAGCCACGATCTCACCAAACGATTCACGAATCCGCCTTTATCTGTGGATTGGATTCGTTTTATCTGCTGCACTTAATATCGTTCAGGTTACGATTGGATTTTATATCCAAGATACCTTGGGCTACAATGCTCAAAATGCGACACAGCTTATCGGACTTGGGTTAGCTATTTCGGGTATTATGGTTGTTGCTTCTCAGGTTCTCATCAGTAAGTATTTAAAATGGAAACCTGTAAAAGTGCTACGAGTAGGTCTTTCATGTGTGACTTTAGGTTTAGTAGGATTTTTGTTGTTCATACGCTTTGCATACATTGATTTTGCTATTTTGGGAATTGGAATAGGGTTTACCTTATTAGGATATAGTTCGGGAGCTTCCCTAGCTGTTGAGGATCACGAGCAAAGAAGTGTTGCTTCCTTTATTGCTGCGCTACAAGGGGGAGGTTCGTTCTTTGGACCTGTTATCGGTACGCTGCTGTATACTAGCAATAAGGTGCTACCATTCTCGTTTTGTGTACTTTTGATTTGTTTGTCAGGAATTTCTTTATTTAGAAAAAGACATCGTGTAAAGGTTTCTGTCTAGCAAGAAAAAAGCGGAAAAATAGATGAAAGAACTTCGGGAGCGTGAAGATTTACTGGCTCTCGGAGTTTTTTTGTATCGGACAAAATAGTAAAGCTTATTGTTGTTTTGTGGTATAATTCAAAACATTTAAAATGGAGGTAAGCTTTACTATAGACGATATTCGTAAAGGGAGGCATTGTAGGTTAGAGAAAAGTTCAACAACTACAGAAAGCTGTGTTGAGAGACTACGCGATAGGGTTTAATTACCCAAATGAACCAATCAATAACAAAGGAGTGGACGTATGCTTCAAATTGTAAAATTGAATAAAGAAGATTACCCTAATGGGAAAGTCATTACATATCAATATCAATCAGATTATTATTACGATGTGCGGATGATATCTAGTGAGAGGGGATGGAGTGTCGACCTCAGCGTAGAAAAATTCGAGAAAACGTTTCAAAAAAAGGAGCTCGGCAATCTCTTTGATGATGATAAAGATGAGCTTGAGTGCTACGCTGCCCTGCGAGATAACAGAGAAGTGGGGATTATCACAATTGCTTATGCAAGTTGGAATCAGAGCTGTGTTATTTGGGATTTGTATGTAAATGAAGAGTGCAAGAGACAGGGGATAGGTAGAGAATTAATCCGTTTTGCTTGTAAACGAGCCAAGGAACTCAATAGTCGCATGATTACTCTAGAAACTCAGACTTCTAATCATCCAGCTATTCAATTTTATTTAGCCTGTGGGTTTACGTTCATTGGATTGAATGTCATGAGCTATTCAAACCAGGACATTGAGAAAAAGGAGGTAAGGATTGAAATGGCTCAATCCTTGAAGTGAATAATGGAGCAGTGAAGTAAATGGGGGAATAATCCCCCGTTTTTTAGTTTAACAGTTTGGTGAAATCTGGTTCCTGCTTTACCTATAAGGTTTTCTTAATTTTAAAAGTAGGCAGATCAACTATATATACAGTATATGTTTTATATACCTTGTCACTATTATTACCGTTTATAAGAATCTTATATGTACTGAAAATTGGATGTATTGTAATTGATATCTAAAATTTAATTTAGGAGGATTATGATAAAAAAATAGTAGCTTCATTAAGTGTGGTAGCAATACTAACTATGGCTGGTCCAGCATTAGCTCAAGGTAAGGTAGTGTCTTCTGTACAACCTAATAAATATTGCAAAGAATGCAATACTGTCAATCTTAAGTATCCGAAGAAAGAATATTCAAGAAGCTATTTTAAAGATTCTTATATCACGTATGGGGGTGAGCAATACCAATTCTCACACATTGATGATAATCTATCTACAGCTACTCATTGGGAGACTGTTTGGGTAAAAGAATAGTAAGATATAATTGAATATCCATCTAATAGTAAAGCTACTCATTTATTGCTGAGTAGCTTTTTTGCATGCAAAAGCCACCTATAAGTAGAAGGATAAATACGAAAGCAAGTTACTTGATATATAGGATGTAAATTTTTAGGAAAATATGGAAAGTTAAAAAACGCAACAGGAAATCGAATCTATACTAGAATTTTGCAGCGTTCCTGTTGCGGAATATTTAGCTGAATAAACTGAATCATTAAATGCCTTTTCCAATCGGAGAGGCGTTTTTTATGTGGAGCTGATAAGCTCCCTTTTTATTTTGTCCTAAAGGGGGTGATGAGAATTATGAGCCGGCATAGCGATTGCGATAGTAATGGATTAGGAGCGGTTGAACACGCGGATTTGGTCTCCAAATGATTACATACCTTTTGCTATTGTTGTGATGGCAGTAGCTTATAATGCGATAAACACTTGATTGTTTGAGGGAGATGTATCCGAAGCTGGCAAACTGGCTTTTATTGAGGATATGGCTGCAATGTGGATTCATTCAGGCATGAAATTTTCGTTTCAGAAGGGAGAAGTGGTGTATGAAACCACAAGACTTTATAAATAAGATTGCACCAAGTGCTGTAGCTGACATGAAGAAAACAAAGATACCCGCGTCTCTTACAATCGCTCAGGCTATCCTTGAATCAGCTTGGGGCGAAAGTGGATTAGTAAAGCGAGGCAACAACCTCTTTGGAATCAAAGGAACAGGCCCAGCAGGCATTTGCGCCATGCCGACAAAGGAAAATTACAACGGTCAATGGACAACCATTACAGCTAATTTCCGAGCTTATAACAACTGGGGAGAGTCTATTGCAGACCATTCCAAACTAATATTAAACGGCACAAGAGACAGGCCTACACGCTATCATGGCGTGCTAGGTACTGATTATAAAACTGCTTGCCATGCTATCCACAAGGGCGGATATGCCACTGATCCCGGCTATCCAGGTAAGCTAATTGGATTGATCGAAAAGTATGATCTAGCGAAATATGACAAGGAGGAATTAACAATGAAACCAGAGATAGCGAACGAAATTATTAGCCATTTACAAGGGCAATGGGCTTTTTACAATCAGATGGGGATGAATGATAAGGCTGTTAGGATTGGGCAATTGGCAGATGAATTAAGGGTGGCTAGTGGGCAAGCTACACAAAATAAATAAAACCAAGCCTCCTGTTTATGTACAGGAGGCTTGATTTAAAGATTTCTTTCTTAAATTTAAACGAAATAACCATTACATTTTTCTGAACATAGTAGATTTCTAGACTCTAGATTAGCTAGGATCTCAATAACTTCACGAGATAATCGAATTTCATGAACTAGCTCTTCTTTGACGATCGAGAGTTCAAATACCTAAAATTAATTTAAGTCTTTAAACCAGCTCGATGTGCCAACTATCTCTTTAGGCTTACCCTAGCCGCTACACGATATTTGAAATTTGATTTCCGCATTCCAAACTTCATAACAACCACCCTTTTATCCTGATCTACTTTCTATTCAGTCTTGAGTAATTCATATTAACTAGATGAAGGCATTTAGAATATTATAAAATAGAAAGCCGCCAGAATTTCTCTGACGGTTTATTACTTTATAGATGTATGAAAAAATCATTTATTGCATCCACTCTTTTGGACATATAAAACCGTTGAGGAGCCGTCTGGATGATTTGTAATACTTTTCATTTCTAAATACACACTTC
Source organism: Brevibacillus sp. SKDU10 (assembly GCF_001645205.1). Classification (NCBI taxonomy): domain Bacteria; kingdom Bacillati; phylum Bacillota; class Bacilli; order Caryophanales; family Paenibacillaceae; genus Brevibacillus; species Brevibacillus sp. SKDU10. Next base: position 23,425 of record NZ_LSSO01000142.1, read on the forward strand.
CACTTTTAATAACATGTGGAATATATATACCGGGTTTATAAAATACGGTCTCTTCTTTGCATGTAGCAAAAATATCAATAGTTGACTGTTTCGAACTTGCATCAACGGATGTAATACCAAAAGAGGTTGCCAAAACTGTTACAAGGCTGGCTAATAATACAGATTTTTTCATACAAATCTCCCCTTTATAATCATTAAATGGTAATATAATGCAATTATACTATTTATTACTAATATTTTGAATAGATTTTTTCATTTTTTTATTTTAGATATTTCCACTTCTAACTATTGCATAGAATCTTGTCAGCTAATAAATTACGAACATATATTTGTGTTCGAGAAGATATTTTAATAACTAGCAAAATTCCTGACCCACTAATAACGAAATTTATTTTGCTAGAACATGCGGAACCGTTACGACAGCTTCATTGCAGATCGAAACCTATCATTTAAGAGGATGAGCTAACTGAGTTTTGTTACAGGAGATCTAGCTCACGTCAATATGACTATGCGATAACAATTCGCAGGTGGAAAAATGCAAAAGAGGGCAGGGGAGTAATTGAATTTGCTTGGGAATAGGTAAAAAAATTTGATTCGACGTATAACGGATTAAACTACGAAATAATAAGGATTTCTGATGGATACCTATTGAGGATGTAGTGAAGGTTGATCTAATTTTAATGAAGAAAGTCGTCTCCTTACATGTAGGAAACGACTTTTTGCAAACCAACTTTAAAAGACATAAATGAATATAGAAAGGGTTATTGACGACTTGTTGACCAATTTCGTCAACAAACGATAAGTGAACCATTTCTCATCTGACTTGGTAATGTGTCATCATTCCCTGAATCCTAATAAATTTTAGTCACCATTTGTTAATGAGCAAGAACAAAACTTTTCTTACTGCTTTATCTAAAATTCTTTGCCCAATCGGATTCCTTATGTTCCATTTCAAATACCCGTTACTTATTCTCGAAATAATCTTTTAGAGAAACCTCACTTTATTTAAAGGTGATACGATTTAAAAGCCTCGCCTTTTGATAATGAAACATCGATTGAGACAGCTCAAATATTGTTCCATTTACAAGGTATACTGTATTTTCAATAAGAAGTGCTGGATCGTGTTCATGTACTTCTAATAATTGTGCACTCTCTTTATCTATCTTTTCACAATGAATCACCTTATCTGCAAAACCGATATTGAGCTGTAAGTCCTCAATTAAATAACTATATATGGAGCTCGATGCTATTTCGTTATTTAAATAGGGAACAACGTCTTTTTTAAAGTGGCTGATTTCAATTGAAAATGCCTTACCGTCTACAATTCGTAATCGTTTCACAAAATATAGTTTCGTTCCTGCCTGACATTGCATTCGTTCTGCTAATGTCTCGTCGGCTTCCATTACATGTAGCTCTACTACCTTGGTTTCAATATTTTGGGAAGCAAGATTTTTCGTTAACCCCCGTAGACTTCCTAAATTAATATAATCGGTAATAGGGGATTCCCGTAAAAACATTCCACTGCCCTGCACTTGAAAAATGTATCCTCGATTGACAAGCTGACTTACAACCTTACGGATGGTATTGCGGCTAACCTGGAAGATATTCATCAGCTCTTCTTCAGTTGGTAGCTTTTTTGTCTCATTGAATTTCCCATCTCGGATATCTTTTTCTAAGATCTCGGCAATTTTTTTATACTTTACACTCATATTACGTCTCCTAAAATTAACTTTTCCTCATTATAATTCTTCACCCCTCGTTTCAATGATGTGCTTGTACCAGTGAAACGAAAGCTTCTTTTTACGCTTTAAATTGTCATTATGGTCGACAAAAATAAACCCATATTGCTTTTTATAACCATTTAACCAACTTAACAGGTCAATCACAGACCATGCATAGTATCCTTTTAGGTGAATTCCTTCTTGGATCGCGCGTTTTACAGCTTTTAAATGTTCTTCGATATATTTAATTCGCGGAACATCTACAATTTCTCCATCAATGATTGGATCTTCATCACCAAGCCCGTTTTCCGTCACATACATTTTAATGTTACCATATCTTTCTTTTAACATATGCAATCCATCTAAAAAACCTTTCGGAGATATTTCCCATCCCCATTTCGTATAGGTTTTGTCTTCCATACGCACTGTTCGATAAAATCCATCAAAAGAAGGATTGCCTGGAGCAAGAGTAGACGTTTCTCTAGAATGCTTTTCATTTCTGATATCCTTATCATATCGTTCTACTCGTATAGGCTGGTAATAGTTTAAACCGATAAAATCGTTTTTTTCAGCGTTTTGTTTGATCATCTCTAATTCTTCACTCGTCCAGTTAGGCATCCATCCCTTTTCTTTTAATTGCTCAATAACATAAGAAGGATATTCTCCCTTCAGAACTGGATCATAAAACCAGAACGTCTCATATTCATTCGCATGGCGTTCCGCTAGTTTATTACTTGGCTGATCATCTACGCTATAGGCAGGCAAGAAAACATGGGTAATGCCAATTTCTCCATATTGCTTTAACTGTTTGTACAATTGAACTGTTTTAGCATGTGCATAAAACACATAATGAGTAGCCTGAAAATAACGTGGAACATCATTCTGAATGCCCGGTGGATGGGCTCCTTTTACATACCCTAATCCGCAAAACATAACTGTCTCATTAAATGTAATCCAATGCTTTACTCGATCACCGAATGCATGAAAACAAATTTCGGCATACTTTACAAATGCCTCGGCGGTTCGCTTATTCGTCCATCCACCATCTTCTTCTAGTGTTACTGGTAAGTCCCAATGGTACAAAGTAACAAACGGAACGATTCCATATTGTAAGCATTCATCAATGACTCGATTATAAAATTCAATGCCTTTTTCGTTTATTTCACCATCTCCGGTTGGTAAAATACGTGCCCACGAAATGGAAAAACGATATGATTCCAATCCCATTTCAGCCATTAATCGGATATCTTCTTGAAAGCGATGATAATGATCAATAGCCACATCCCCATTAGTCTGATTGTATGTTTTACCAGGAATTTTTGAAAAAACATCCCAATTGGTAACGCCTTTTCCGTCTTCATTCCAAGCGCCTTCTATTTGATAGGATGCTGAAGCAGCTCCAAACAAAAAATCATGTGGAAATTTCAATGTATATACCTCCATTTTTATCATGATGAATTTTATTTATGTATACTTATTAGATTGGTAGGTACAAATATCTAAACGCAATTATACTCTAAACGACAACCTATTTCTAGATAAGATCATGAATGAAGCAAGGAATTTACTTGTAATTTGGTCATGAATTCATAAGTTAAACTGAATTACTACAAAAAATCAAACCAACTCAGAGTTCATGAAGAGCGTAGGCAGTTTATTAGGCAGGATGGTATAAATTATGGAGATTTAAACGTTTTAAAAGACAAAACATGATCTCTATTGCACGTAAATGAGATTCGGGATAGACCGCCATCTACTGTATACGTGAGAGCAACAGTGACGTGTTTATAGGTAAATGCGTCTTATAATAAGCTTCAGTTACGATTAAGCAGGAGTATGACTAGCGGCAAACGGCTAGCAAACAGTTGAGAAAAAGCGAAACGGCTCTGATGTAGACAGAGCCGTTTGATTCATTGTTCCGCAAGATGAACATAGACAACTTAGGGGAAATTAAAAAATGAAGTTCGGAGAGACTTGTAGACACGAGATTTATAGGCTACAGATGAGTAGGAAGCGGAACCGTCAAGAAATTTTTGGATCAAAGGGGAGAGGGGAGACTCGCAATAAATTATTGCTTGCCCTCTGTATATATTTGGAAGGTAACTCCAAACTTATCTGTTATAATGCCGTAAGCAGGACTAAAATGAGTTTCCTGCAGCGGCATATTCACTTGGCCACCCTCCTGCAGGGCTTCATAAATTTGTGTAGACTCTTCCTTCTTGCTTGTTGCAATACAGATAGTGACTTGATTACCTTTCTGATGCGGTTGACCTGGAAATGTATCTGAAAACATCAGGTCAGTTTCGCCAACTTTAACCATTGCATGTGCTACACGACCTTTTGCATTTGCAGGGATAGGAAATTCAGGATTCTCGGGCATCTCACCAAATGTTTGGTTAAAAAGGACTTTGGCATGTAAAGCTTTTTCATAAAATTGGATAGCCTCCTTGGCATTCCCGTCCATCACTAGATAAGGGATCAACTTTAGTGTCATTTCGAACCAGCTCCTTTGGTCTTACATGTTTTATCGTTTCTACAATGCTGATTGCTGCTTTGATCAGGCTTTTTTCTGAGTGCTGTTAACCAGAGAAACCAACCCTATATCTCATTATTAACATTAATGTGATTATAAAACAAAGAACGTATGTTTGTGAATTAGGCGTGAGAATGAAAATGTTGCGGTTAGATTATTTCGGAAAAATCAGAAGTGAATTGCAGTTCAAACAGGAAGGAAAGTAAGGAGTAGGTTAACTTGTTGCTATATTTCCTACATAGGCACCTTCGCGGTACTCCATATCTGATATGGCAAACCATTAAGCTGTGCTTGATTGTCTAATTCGTTTTGAATTTTTACTAGAGTTGGAAACACACCTGGTATTCTTTCATCTGGAAACCACAGGCGGCTCGTTTCAATAAGAATAAATAATCCTTCTACATCCCCAACGGCAGCAAATTGTTTCTCGTCCTTTCGCCATATTTCCTGGTCAAATGCTTCACAGATATGTTTGGAGCTTTCGGCAACATGAGGAACAGGCAGACCAATTTCACTGATATAAAGGATACTGTTTTCACTGAATGGAGCCTCAGAGGAGTTGTGTAAGGAGTGATGGGCAATAAACTCGACTAGATTACCGTCTGGATCATAAAAGTAGGCTGCAGTTGCATTCCAGGCAGGAAAAAAGAATTGATCCTGTCTGTCAGTAGAAAAGCAAGAGATTCCTTTGCGTTGAAGCCATTGCTTTGATTCTGTCAGCATATTTGAAGGGATCGTAAAAGCAAAATGATAATAAGCACCTAGATCAGTAACGTTTTTTTGGAATGTTATTTTAGACTCACCAGTTGCAATAGTAAATGCTTCAGCAGATTCTTGTGCGATAGGGAAACCTAGCAACTTTCCATAAAAAGACTTCATTTCGTCTAATCGATTCGTTTGTAGTACGATTTCCATGATTCGCATGCAAACACATCCTTTTTGAGTTTGTGTCATTGGAAGGCTAATCTGATTCCAGTTTAATAGATTCGCATCGTTTTTCATATCTTTTTCGAATTCCCAGAATACTTCCAGATCCATGAATGATAATATTCGTAGCATCAATCATAGTTTCCTCAGGATGCTTTATGATTGAAAAAATGTGACAAGGTAGTCTACTCTCACAAAAGAGCAGTACTACCTTTTTAGTTTCTTGTTTTGTACTTTTTGCCCCTGCTGATTAAGGTGGGGGTGTTTATGTAGGCTCTTTTTGTTAAGATCGCTGTAATTTCAGCCTTTCGCTCAACAGGCAGGATCATGGCGTAACATCGTCGAATATCGTTTAGCTAATATTTATCAAAAAAAGGAGACAAGGGCCATGCAGGGCTATAATGTTCTTATGATATATAGTAAAGATACGGATCGGCTGCTAATGTGCAAACGACTAAAGAACCCTTATAAGGGATTACGTAATCTGGTTGGCGGAAAAATCGAGAATGGAGAAACTGGGATCGAAGCTGCTTACAGAGAACTATTTGAAGAAACAAGCATTACAAAAGAAAATATTGCGTTGCATCATGTAATGGATTTTACGTACTATTTGCATCAATGCTATGTTGAAGTTTATGTTGGAAAATTGAGATGTGATGTCGAGATTTCAGGGGATGAAAATGAATTATATTGGTCTGACTTGAATCAGGATTTTTTTGACATGAGTCTATTTGCAGGTGAAGGTAATATTGGACATATGATCGAACAAGTGAAAATGAGCAAAGATAGATTGCTAACTGATTAAATAAAACATATTCTATTCAAACTGGCAAGCGATAGGTCATTACCATAGACACTAGTCTATAAATCCTTGTTCATGCAAGGATTTTTTGTTGGATTTATACAGGCAGGGGGGAAGATAGAAGGGGTTAGTTGATAATACAGTGTATGTTATCCAAACGAAAGTAAGTAAGTAAGTAATGCGGGCAAAGGTAAAAAGGAACAAAGGAGAATAAAAAAGCACAAATTGTAAAGCCCACCTTTAGCTAATAGAGGAGGGCTTGGCTGGACTGTTCGTCCTTATCAGAGTTTAACCCCAAAAAGGGTCATCACACCAGTTCACGCAATGGATCGGCAGGTTCCCGGTATTGAAGCGGGTTTTGATAGTTCTGGTAGCTACACCTGAATTCCTTTTTGTAATGAGTATAATCTCCATAGAGTTTTTATATGTTGAGGTTCACTTGTCAATCAAAGTACCGTCGAATATCTTCCAAAAAGGCTTGGACCGCGGGAGACAAATAACGATTTTTCATAAACGTTAAATAAACAGTCCTCTCCAATGCTGATGAATCAATCGTTTTTGATACGATGCACTCATCCATTGGCTCAGATAAATAATTTTCGGGGATAATCGTAATTCCGAGATTTTCTCTGACTAGTGTTAAGGCTGTTTCAAAGCGTTCAATTTCAAATTTGATTTTCGGTGTTATTTGTTCAAGTGTAAAGGCTGTTAAAATATCTTCTCTTGTCTGAAATCCTTCCGTACTAATGATAAAAGGCTCTCTTTCTAACTCTTCTAAAAGAATAGACCCCGGTTTCTGTGCCAGAGGGTGATCTCTGTGTAGCACAAGCACTAATCTTTCATCGTATAAAGGCAATGATTCAATATCCGGTTCATTTATATACTGATTTGTAATGAGTAGATGTGTATCATACTTTCTCAATGATTCCTTCACAGCTTTTCCACTCAGGACTTCGATCAGTTTAATGTTTATGGTAGGAAAACGATCCTGATACTTACGGATCACTTTTGGAATCCAATGCTTCACTGACTCAATGATGCCGATGATTAGATCACCACTGCCGGTCAGTTTTACCTCCTCCATCTCTTTTTTCAACATGTTCATCTGGGAAAGGAGGAGAATTGATTTTTTATATAAAATTTTACCAGCGTCAGTTAGTTCTACTTTTCTTGTATTTCGCTCAAGGAGTGGGGAGCCAATTTCTTGTTCCAAATTTTTAATAGCGTTGCTTAGCGAAGGCTGTGAAATATGCAGTTTTTGTGCGGCTTTAGAGTAGCTCAAGTGATTGGAAACCGTCACAAAATAATGCAATTGTTTGATGTCCAAAAGAAACCCCCTCCTTATTTATAGCTACAAACTATTAAATTATTTGAATTATATATTAGAAATAATAAGTTTGTCATTATATAATCAAAAAACAAATCTACTTCAGAAATTTCAGAAAGGGTGAATAAATTGGCAACGAATGTTCTAGCTGATTTATGGACCGGGCGAACTGATCATACGGAAAGAAGAAGCAGCTTTCGCTATCATCAAATTGTGGAATTGGTAGACTTGGAGAATTTGCAGCCCTCCAAGGATAGCACATGTGCAATTATTGGCTTTGAATGTGAAGAAGGAGTTAGACGCAATCAAGGCCGATTAGGTGCAGCCAAAGCTCCAAATGCTATTAGGCAAGCGCTTGCGAGTCTTCCTTGGAAACTGGAGGAAGGTAAACGTATTATCGATGTGGGGAATATTCAGTGCCAAAACGAAAAACTCGAAGATGCTCAGGAAGAATTAGGTCTGGCAGTCTCGAAACTTTTTTCAAAATCGGCTACTCCTATTATTATAGGAGGAGGACATGAAACGCTGTATGGACATTATTTAGGTGTCCGAAAACATATAGGCAACGCTTCGCTTGGCATTATCAATATTGATGCTCATTTCGATTTACGTTCGTATGAAAATCAGCCTTCATCTGGTACGATGTTTCGACAAATATTAGAAAATGACCAAAATAGCCAATATTTTGTACTTGGTATCCAACGTTTCGGGAATACACAGGAATTATTTGATAAAGCGGACGAACTCGGTGCCCAGTATATTTATGAAGAAGATATGACTGAAGAACGGATGGATGACATCATTACTGCATTAGACGAATTCATCGAAAAGCAGGATTATGTCATGCTTACGCTTTGTACAGATGTTTTAAATGCGGCATTTGCCCCAGGAGTCAGTGCGCCATCTCCATTTGGATTAACACCAATGGTTGTTCGTACCTTGATTCGCAGAGTGACAGCTCACAAGAAAACGCTTTCTTTTGATATTTGTGAAGTGAATCCTGTCTTAGATGAAAACGGAAGAACCGTAAAGTTAGGTGCTTATTTGACGAATGAAGCTATCATGAGATTTCTAGGGGGAGACAACTATGACTTTAGCACTTAATCAAGTAAATACGATTTTTCTCGCAGTTGCATTACTAGCAGTAGGATCATACCTAGTAAAAAAAGCAGGGTTTCTGCAAAAATTTTGTATCCCGGCACCAGTTGTTGGAGGGTTATTGTTTGCAATTATTGCAACGACCGTAAAAGCGATGGGACTTTTGGAAATTGCATTGGATACCTCACTTCAAAGCTTGTTCATGCTCACCTTCTTCACAACTGTAGGATTGGGAGCAAGCTTTAAACTCATCAAGCTAGGCGGCAAGCTGCTTGTCATTTACTGGATTGCATGCGGATTCTTGGCTTTAGCACAAAACGTGATTGGGGTTTCCTTGGCTTCATTGTTCGGCATTCATCCACTAATTGGTATGATGGCAGGCTCAGTATCTATGGAAGGTGGACATGGAGCTGCAGGTGCATTTGGACAAACCCTTGAAGATATGGGAATTCAATCAGCGTTGGCTATTGGGATCGCGGCGGCCACCTTTGGTCTTGTGGCGGGGGGCTTAGTTGGCGGACCGACTGTAAAATATTTAATTTCAAAATACGATCTAAAGCCGACTGAAATAGAAGATGAGATAGAGACAGTTGAAGAAAAAGCACAGCCCATTACGACAAACACCTTCTTCATCCAGGTCTTGCTCATTACATTTTGTATGGCAGTTGGTACGTATTTAGGTGAGCTGTTCACATCAGCAACAGGCTTTGTTCTACCTAGTTATGTAGGGGCCATGTTCGTGGCAGTTATTGCCCGCAACATTGTAGATAAATGGAATCCGAATGCAATTGACATGAAGAGCATCAACCTGATTAGTGATGTGACACTCGGAATCTTCCTGTCTATGGCACTCATGAGCATAAAATTATGGGAAGTAGCTGATCTTGCACTTCCAATGCTATTGATCGTGTTTGTACAAGTTGTATTTATCGTCCTGTTTGGTATTTTCATTTTGTTCCGATTGCTTGGTAAAAACTATGATGCCGCAGTAATGGTCGCAGGTTTTACAGGTCATGGCCTTGGCGCTACACCAAATGCTATGGCGAATATGGCTGCAGTGACTGAGCGATTTGGACCTTCGCGTAAAGCCTACCTGGTCGTTCCAGTTGTCGGTGCCTTTCTCATTGATGTGTTTGGTATGCCGATCATTATTACAACAATAAATTTATTTAAATAACAGGATGAAGACGAATTATGAAAACTGAACTATGCAGAAATCGTTCAGTCTGAGAAAGCATAATGGAGAAACATTTCTTACTATGAAAGAGGTTGTACAAGAAAGAAGGGTTACTAAGCTCAAACAATATTAATTCTCCATGCATAGCTTCAAGATATGAATAGGAAATTTGGACGTATCGTATTTTGTAATATAACCCATTCGTTCATGATCCTTATCTTATTCAGACGGATAAAAATTGCGGTTTTTCAGGTTATTTCAAGTATGGTCATATATGGTTCATTTTAAGCAAAAAACAGACCGTGGGAGGGGTAACCCACGGTCTGTTTGTGAATTAGAACCAAGTTATATGGATCCTGTAAGTCGTTTTACTTTTATGATCATGAATTAACGCAGGCTCAAATGGGGTAGGATTAAGAGCTATGACTTTTGTTCGGTTATTTGCAATATCCGGTTCAAGTCGAATCGTACCTGGTGCTCCTTCTACAAAAAATCCTGTATTTGGAATATAAAGATGATTGTCAACTACAAGGTTTTTCGTAACGATGCTATAACCAGGATACACAATGCTTGGTTGAATTGCATGTGCTGGGTCAAGGGATCGTTCAAGAGTAGAGTGTGCACTAGCAGCTTGTGCTCCAAACATCAAAGAAACTGCCATAAGTGAGGAAGCAAGAATTTTTACTTTTTTCATCATTACCACTCCTCCATATTTAGACACCCACAATGAGAATCAATAATATGTATACTGCTACGGGAAGGGTTATGGTTGAATTATATACATTTTTTACCATTTGTACATACAGAACAGAAGTCGAACAAACAATTAATTTTAGGCGGCTACTAACAGGAATAACATGAGCATAAATGAATAAATTACTTCTTCCCATTTCTCGAATTCAGAATAGAGATTTTTCTAAATAATCACTATCTGAATATCGGCCCAAACTGATATAATATGCTTACATGCAGCATGAAAAAGTGGTTCCAATACATCAACGACAGGTAAAGCCTATTAGGGAGATAATATGAAACCAGAATTCCTTTTTTTCACCTGTAAAATAAAAAATGATGATTCATTTAACGAATTAAAAAGCTTGTTCCATAAACTAAAAACAGCAAAAGAAGCAGGTAAACTGCATGACGGTGACTATGCACTTTGGAAGTCATTTTTTAAGAAAGAGCAATTGGTAAAGTTTTGGAACCCGTCTCAGCAGGAATTGGATGAATATTGGCGCCTGTACGATTCGTTACCAGTTGACGAGAGAAATACAGATCCTAGATTAAAAGTACCATGGGATTTTGAATCATGGTTAGATGCGATCGCCAGTGCTGAATATACGCTTATAAGCTGTGAATGTATAGATAAAAATAGAGGGAAATTTGAATATGACCCATGGGCATTTCCTTATGGAAGCGCTGATGCTCTTCGATTCTTACTTCAAATTTTTGACTGTGACATTATAGAAGAAGAAACTGGATATTGAAAATAGCAGCGAACCGGAAGCTGCTTTACATAATACGACGGCAAACATTCAAAAAGGAAGTGTAGAATATGAATTATCAAAAATTGAGTAAAGAAATTTCATATGCTCTGCGTCATGCACCACATGAATATGAATTAGAATTAGATGAATATGGATGGGTTCAAATTGAGCAATTATTGCATTCCCTACATGAGCAACCAGTATGGCGTAATGTGAGTCAAAAGGACCTGCAAGTTATGATTTCACAATCTGATAAGAAACGATTTGAAATGGAAAATGGAAAAATGAGAGCCCTCTATGGCCACTCAACAGCGAAAAAAGTTCTGAAAGAGGAAAGTGAGCCGCCAGAGTTTCTTTATCATGGGACACCAAAACGATTTGTTTCATTGATAATGGAACAGGGGCTATTACCTAAAGGAAGACAATATGTTCATCTATCAGAAGAAATTGAGACTGCAAAACAAGTGGGGAAAAGAAGGGATACGCATCCAGCTATTTTAAAGATAGAGGCAAAAAAAGCATGGGCGAATAAGGTTACTTTTTATCATGGGAACGAAATGGTCTGGCTGACTGACAAAATAGACAGGGAGTATATTTCGATACTTGAATAAGGAGTAAATAGAAGGATACTGTTATTCAGTTTTTTTGGACTTGAAGGATAAGTATACTTTTAGGTAGATCATTTAACAGTAGGCTTCAAAATGCCGTAAGGAAGCTGTTTTTTACAGAAATCTGAGGAACTGGTAAGAGAGAATTACCTCTATAAACAAGGAAAGGAGAGTCAAAAAAGGTTCATGTAATGGACTAGGTGTATAAATATGCAATTCTTACATTGCGTTGCGTCCTTTTATTGCTTATAATCATCAGCGAGGTGGTTAATATATGTCATTAACAGTTAAAATTACCATAAAGGACGACAAAGGAAAAGAAGCTGAAATAGAGCTACAAGAAACGGATAATCTAGCTAAATTAGTTATTGTTCAAAATGTATTCAACTTATTTGGTGTTGATAAAGATATACTGGAAACAGTGAACGAATTTGAAAAGATTGGCAAGGCTTACAGTCATTTTTTTGACAATATGAAACAAGAAGAAGAGCAGTTGGAAGAGAAGAATATAAGGGAAAAACGCATTGTTAATAATGAACAAATTAGGGAACAAATGATCAAAAGCTTTCAGGAGATCGAAGAGACAAAAGAGACAAAAGAGACGAAAGAGGCTGAAGCAAAGCCGGTTGATGAATCAGATTACTTAACTACAGGTATCAAGGAAGACTCAAATGGCAAAAAACGCTATAAATTAAGATATGAATGTCCTATCTGTATGAATAAGGGCGTACATTATATTTACAAAAATTCGACTGAGACATGGTGCCATTCCTGTGGAAGTAAGATGCCTATCAAAGCAGCACACAAGGATGGATTCCCAAATAGAGATTCACACGGGAATTTTTATCGAGCAGGAGACTACTATGATTACACCTGTTAGCAGTGATTACTCATAGTTGAATCGAAATTACTTTGGATGAGATGTATAAAAGTGACATGAACTGATGACCCCCAGAAGGTTTCTGGGGGTTTAATGAAGTGCTTGGTTTTCAGTCGCTTTTAGCTAGTAGGCAAATACTGGGATTATACCAGTATAAGCAGTGAAAGCATCATAAAACGAGTATTTTACAGGCTACTAATGGCTCTGACATTTTGTTTACGATATATTTTCCATGCAATAAACAGTGTAATCAGTAATATACAGGCAGTTAGATAGCTCCCCTCAGCACCAAAAGCTCCTCCAGAAAGCATGGCATCCCCGATCGGTTGAACCTTCACAAGGGAAGGCGCCCCTGATTCGCCACCCGAAACTGCAAATCCCAAAGCAGATTGTAAGAAATTCCATATAAAATGAGCACCAATAGGAAGCCATAGCTTACCAGTCATCTCTCTCATTAAACCTAGAAACAAGCCATCGAGAAAGAGGAACAGCATTGGGAGAAGTGACTCGGTAGAACCTGTGTTAAACAAATGAATAGATGCAAACAAAAGAGAGGAAAGCAGAATTGAAGCTTTAATGCCAAATGACTCCTTTACAAGTCCTTGAATATATCCTCTCATCAGTCCTTCTTCAACGATGGCAACCACTATCCACTTGGGAATGGTAGACAGAATAGCCCCCAGAAGATAGACATCTATGTGTACGCTTGTAAGCTGTATCCCACCGAATAACCAAATAAGTGCACAGGAAAGGAAAATTGTACAGGCTCCTATTCCAATACCCATTACGAGCTGCTTCCAGCTTTCCCCTCCTCCAAATCCTAGGGACCAAAGACGTTTTCTTTCAAATAGCCGATAGGTAATCCATACTCCAATTAGCATTCCTATTTGAGACAAATCTTTGAGTGAGGCAGGCAATAGTGCATGGAGGAGAAATGAAATGAGGAAGCCCATCAGGATTGTGAGTGCTATTTTTGCGATGACTTGTAGGGAGTGTACGATGGTTTTCATTGAAGAGGCCTCCTAGATCTTTTACCTAATCATATCTTTCCATTTTAAGCTATTGGATGAGTATATGAAAGACTCATTACCTTATTTTCACAAATATTCCACCATCTCGATTGAATCATTATCATATAAAGCTACTGCTGCCAAATGGCCTGATCCATAACGTGATTATCTACATGAGAAGCAGGGAGCATTAACAGATCGGAGTAGCTTTTATGAATAATAGATATAACTCATAGTACAGCGCATCCATTGATAATGATAACTATTATCATATATAATGAAGCATGCATAATGATACAAGCTAGGATGACTGCTGAGGAGTAGAATAGACAGAGTGCGGATAAGTGAACAGCTTATTTCATGGAATTAGGTTTTCATTAACGATATCGATATTCGTTATGTAACATGAAGCTTGATGACGAAAGCAACAATCCTATCGGCAACCAGCCGGTTGGATTGTATGCGGTGTGCGGCAGTGCTGCCAAACAACTTGAGGGGATACAACATCAAGTAACTCGATTTCATAATTTTTGCATGATGGCAAGGGGCGCTCATTGTTTGTTCAGGTAGTCGTGATATGTAGCGTACTTTAAGGAGATGAATGACAGTTATGCAAATGAACGACTATTTTGTGCTGTGGAATCATGCTTTCATTCGGGTGTTGGATATCCGCCATGCGATCCTGAGGGTAGGAGAAGAGCTTGGCTCCTATCGACTCCCCACAAGCAGTTTTTTGTATGCAACTCGTGGTGTTGCCCAAATACTGCTTGACGGGGAAGTTCATCGATCAGAGAGATTCCATGTGCTCCATAGCGGGAAGGGGGCATGCTTAGAGATTATAGGGATAGAAGACGAGTTTGAATACTATTTGATTCTATATAAGGCTACTCTTCCACGTCCATGTAGCCAGGACATTCTGGAACTGTTGGAAAATAGCAATCCCTTTCAAATACAGTACAGCTTTTCACCAAATGACCCAATCTCACTATTCCATAAAGTGAAAGCTATGAATCAAGAATGGAAACAACCAAGGTCAATTGAACATTTTCACGTTAAATCGGAGTTTTATCAATTTGTCTACAGTATTTTGCGGCAGCTCCAAGGTCAAGAGATTGATGTGAAAGAGCCGGGAATTGTTACACAAGTGATTTTGTATATGCAAAAGCATTATTCGGAATCGATCACTCTCGAATCCCTTGCAGAGACTTTAAACTACAGTGTTCCCCACTTATCAGCTCTGTTCAAAAAGGAGACCGGGCACAGTCTGATTCATTATCTGATTCAGATAAGAATGGATAAGGCAGCAAGTCTACTAGTAGAAACGGATGCAACATTACGTGAAATAGCTGTCAGTGTAGGTTATGAGGACCCGTATTATTTTGGGCGTCTATTCAAAAAGTACAAGGGTGTTTCGCCTGCTCGGTATCGAGTTAGAGAGCTACAGCATCAAACAGAAAAAAGTCCTTCTAACTTCATTCGATCCTCCATTGAAGTTCAAAAGGGGCCGCGCTATATTGAGGGTGATATTCATTATCAATATAAGAGAGAGGGACTTACACCGATGTACAAACAATCTAGGTCAACTACTACGGCAACATTATTCCTTTGCTTCGCGTTGCTTCTCAGTGCGTGCTCTGTTGGCACTTCAAACACGAATACAGCAACCTCGGGGAATCAATCGTCATCTGCGGGCTCAGTATCGCACAGTTCTGCTCAAGCGAATTCCGTTCAGGCTTCTGAAAGCGCGCCAACCAAAATAGTATCGACGGTTACCGGTGACATACGCATTCCAGTTAACCCCCAAAGGATTATAGCTGACCAGTATCTGGGCAGTTTTATTGCGCTTGGTATTACCCCCATTGGAACTCCCGGACTGCACCGCAAAAATCCGTATTTTGCCGAAGCACTCAAGGATGTGGAGGATATTGGTGATGTGGAGGGTTCATTGGAAAAGGTGATTGATTTACAACCAGACCTGATCATAACAGGGTCGGCAGAAGCTCATAGCAGATATCAGCAATTATCCAAAATTGCCCCTACCATATCGATTCCTTATGGCGAATTAAAAAATGCCCATGAAGAGCTGACTTATTTTGGCAAGCTGCTAGGTAAGGAAAAAGAAGCTGAAAAATGGCTTGCGGAGTACGATCATCGTATTTCTGTAGCAAGAGAAAAGGCAAGGAAAGCAGTGCCTTCTAATGCTACCTTTTCTATATTTGAGCTCACACCCAAGGCGACCTATGCTTACGGGGACAATTTTGGACGAGGCGGTCAAGCTGTATATCAAGCATTGGGATTCAAGCCTCCAGCACCGATAGCAGCCGAAATACTTAAAAAACAGTGGATTGCGTTGTCTAACGAGTTACTACAACAATATGCAGGTGATTATATCATCCTGACCTCTAACGACCGCACCTTAGAGGACTTGAAAGCCGATCCGATCTGGGCTTCTCTTGAAGCAGTCAAAAACAATCGTGTTTACATATGGAAAGAAGAGCGATCCTGGTACTTTGACCCAATCGCAGTATTGTCGCAAACAGAGGAAATCGCCGATTGGCTGGCAGGTCAGCGCTAAGTGTGTATAGAAACATTATTTATAAAGATGAAAGTTCAATAAACAAAGCGAATCATGCAGTGAAGCGTCCCGTTTGCATGTTAGGTAGCCTAGAGCTTTTCTATAGTCGATGTAAGAGGGGGCTTCACTGTTTTGCTAGATACGAGCTTTGTGGATGTTCTTGTTATATATTTCACAATTTAACTCGTTATAATTATGAAAGGGAAATTTTCAGTTATTTACGAAAAGAGTGCTTATAATACGCTATCCTAATTGCTTTATATCCATTTTTTGCTTATAATCATTTTCGAGGTGGTCTAAAATGTCATTAATAGTTAAAATTTCCATCAAAGATGATAAGGGCAAAGAAGCGGGAATCGAGCTTCAGGAAAACGACTATTTAGCTAAATTAGTGATTATTCAGAACGTATTTAATCTTTTTGGTGTGGACAAGGATATTCTAAAAACAGTAAACGAGTTCGAAAAAATAGGTAAGGCTTATAGTAATTTCTTTGA
The DNA here is from genome assembly GCF_001645205.1 of Brevibacillus sp. SKDU10. Lineage (NCBI taxonomy): Bacteria > Bacillati > Bacillota > Bacilli > Caryophanales > Paenibacillaceae > Brevibacillus > Brevibacillus sp. SKDU10. Next base: position 40,065 of record NZ_LSSO01000142.1, read on the forward strand.
AAATATGCAGCAAGAAGAGGAGCAGAAGATAGAACAGCATCTAGACAATAACGATGAGGAACAAGAACAAGTAAGTGCTGATTTGCTGGAGGATAAGAAGCCAAATGATAGTCAAGAAAATGTTGTTCATGTTGCAGATTATCTAACAACAGGAATTAAAGAAGATGCAAACGGAACAAAACGCTACAAATTAAGATATGAATGTCC
>NZ_LSSO01000143.1:0-19972 GCF_001645205.1 Brevibacillus sp. SKDU10
ATGCTGTCATTATTCCATTTGGGGGCGGGGAGACAGGACCACTGAGAGTTGTGTTCCACGCTGTCTTGGGTACAATGGACAGTTTCCGTCCACTTCTGGAACAACTAAAAGAACAGAATTTGGGGAACGTAGTGGGAATTTCCATCGCGGATATTGAGCGATATTGCGACCTTGATCCGTCCGAACTCATCGAGGCAGTTGCGGACGATTATGCGGAGTGCCTGCTACAAAGCGGTCATAAGCAGATGCAGCTCATTGGTTATTCCCTAGGCGGTTTGATTGCAATCGAAGTAGCCAGACGCCTTGTTGAACGAGGAATCCATCTCGCAGACCTAGTTCTCATTGACATTCCGCCGATTATCACGGAATTCGATGATGATCTGCTGATTGAAACACTCTTTGTCCCAAATCTGAATATCACGCTTGAACAAGCTGGTTTTAGCGGAGTTCATCCGGATGATTTGGCCCGAGGTATCATGCAGCTTATCGAGAAGTACGGACATTACATTCCACAAGGCTCTGCATGCACCATCGGCGGGGATGACGGGCTTGACAAGGGGGGTGAGCTATTCCAGCGATTGTCTACACTCGACAGGAGAGAACGCTTTACGGCTTATGTTGAGGCTATTGCCAAAGCTACTGGCGAGCAAATGCCGGTTGAAATGGCGGAAGGCTTGTGCAAGGTCTTTCATCAAAGCTTTAAGGCTGCCCGCTTCACACCTCCACCGTACATGGGGGACATCCGTTTGTTGTTGGCAAACGAGCCGTTTCTATTTTTACCGCGCACCAATGAGACAACCGTTGATTTCTGGACAGACATTTGTCTGGGTGAACTAGAAGTAATAGCAATCGGCGGGAACCATTTTAGTTGCATAGCAGAACCGAACGTAAGGGATCTGGCACGTCTGTTAGCAGTACCACTTGGTTAAAAATAAGCACTCCGAGAACTAAATCGGGGAAGATAGTAAAAGAGGGATGTCTTAGGGGTACCTATTAAAGCGGGTTCACCAGAGAGGGCATCCCTCTTCTTTTGCCCTGCCATACGAAATAACAGCCTTTTGGACTGAAGCCACCGAAGCCATATAAGCTAAATACCCTTGCAGAATCCATCTCTCTAAATAAAAAATTACCACAGCTCTGACATTTTCGCTTTTGTGAATTTTTTTGTTTTTTTACATAGAGTAGTAGCTTTAATCTGAGAGCACATCCAACAATAAATAAATATTGAAAAAAATCCCTTTTCTGTCTATAATAATGACTGTAGTCATAAAATGACTGCGGTCATTTAATCAGAATGGATGGTGATGGTTACCTTGTTAAGGGATGTAAGGAAACAAGAGCTTAAGGAACACATTTTCATGCAGGCTTTACAATTATTTAAAGAAAAAGGCTTCGAGAATGTGACGGTAGAGGAAATTACAAAGGCATGCGGCATCGCTAAAGGCACGTTTTATAATTATTTTCCCAAAAAAGAGGCCATTCTACTTCATCTAGGCAAAACACAACTGGAATCGTTTTATCAAGGGGTAATACGCTACGCCGATGAGCCGGATTTAAAGAAAAAGCTCACGCTGCTCTTTCACAATTTGTTTGCGCGTTATAGAGAGCATTCCGATTTGATTCGACTAATTATTTTAGAATTGATGCGTTCTACTTTACATATTCAAGAGGAAATGGGTGTCGTACAAAAATTCCTAGAAGCAATTATGTCCATACTTGATGATGCCAAAAAAAGCGGTCAGCTTTCCGAGCACATGAATACTGAGGATGTTGCTGCTGTGCTTATGGGCATTTATTTTAATTCGCTGATGGTTTGGTTATCTCAAGACGCGGACGTTACGGAGATAGAAACCATTTTTCAGCGCCAATTTGAGATTGTCTGGCAAGGAATTTGTCCTTTAGAGGATTGAGGAATAAATGGATATTCTTCTCGGGATGTCTGTCCTACTTCTTGGAGCGGAGCTGCTTCTGATGGCGCGTGCTGGGATTTTCTTATCCATTTCCTCTCATCCACTTGTAAAGTGGGGATGCTGGATTTGTATGGCCGAATTTGGATTTAGAAGCGTGGGCGATTGTAGATACGTGGGGTTATTTAAGAGGATGAAGCATACACGTTTTTCTACGTATGATACTTATCTGTTTACACCGCTTTGTTCATGGCTATGTTTCAGCTTTTTATATGCAATCAGTCGATAGGAGGAGAAGAGATGAAAAATAAATCCTTTCTGATTATAGGTGGAGGCATTGCTGGCTTGACAGCTGCTATTGCGTTACAGCAATTAGGACTTGATGTAAAAGTGTATGAACGCTTTCCAGAGATTCGCCCTGCTGGAGCTGGAATAATGATTGCTCCTAATGCTTTAAGAGCTCTAGCACGCTTAGGCTTAGACAAAGCGGTGCAAAAGCAAGGCTATGTAAGTCCTAGAGGCATTGCTATTCTAAACAAACAAGGTTCTGTATTGTCTGAGATTTCTACAAGCTCACAGCAGTATTCCACGGTATCCATTCATCGAGCAGAATTGCATCAAATACTACTCTCTGCCCTTCGACCAGGCACTGTTATTTTTGGAAAGGCTTGCTCTGATACTAAGCAGGATAAGGATGGTGTAACCGTTACCTTTGCAGATCAGACTGAAGTTTCGGGAGATTATTTACTTGCGGCAGACGGTATCCATTCGGTTGTAAGGAAGAAGCTCTTTCCTTCCATTAAGCTACGATACTCGGGCTATACATGCTGGCGTGGTGTTGCTCCATGCTGGCCAGATTCTGGAGAAAATTCGCAATTCACTGAAACGTGGGCTGCACAGGGACGTTTTGGCGTCATACCATTAGCAAATGAGCGAACCTATTGGTATGCCTTGGTGAATGGACCATCTGGGGATAAGCGGTATGCAGAGTATCGGATTAAGGATATCATCCAAATATTTGAGGGATATCATTCTCCAGTTGCGCAGGTATTATCAAGAACCCCTGATGATAAGATGATTCATAACGATATATTTGATTTAGAGACTCCTGAGCAATTTATTTCCGGCCGCTCGCTCCTCCTCGGTGATGCGGGACATGCTATCACACCGAATCTTGGACAAGGGGCTTGCCAGGCAATCGAGGATGCTTTAGAGCTTGCACGTTGTTTCATACAGCATTCGACTGTCGAGTTAGCCTATCAAGCATTCGAGATGAGACGAATAGAAAGAGTAAGAGCAATCTCTCAGCTATCTCTTAAAGTAGGTAAAATTGCCCAATTGGATAGTCCACTTCTTTGCGGGTTGCGAAATAGTGTCATGAGACTCACGCCAGCTTCTCTACAAAATAAACAAGTAAGCAATCTATTTAATGTAGAATTTTAAGCCAGACGATAGAAGCAAGCTTCTCTAGCAGTACAACTAGAGAGGTTTGCTGTCTATCTTTTTTTATGTCTATTTTTACATTAGAAATATTCATATAATTATTATTTTATTTTATCCCAGGTTTATCCATTTTTATTGATTTAATGGTAAATTATACACAAGTAAAACAAATATATTACTTGGGAGGAAACAATTGTGTTTAAAAACCAAATGAGAAGAGTTATGGCTGTTGGAATGTTGAGCTTTGCTGTTCTGTCAGTAGGGTCCGTAGTTAGTGCTGCACCTATCTCAATAGATCACAGTAAGTACTCTATTGCTCCCGCAAGTGATTATTTACAAGGGATACTACCAAAAGGAGATTTTCCTACTATTGAGAGTATTCCGACTGAAAAAATGGGCGGAGGTTGTTATGCCCTTACTAAGTATGTTCTGGAGAAAGTCGAAGATGAGGGTGATAATTGGCTCGTTACTTATAAAAAGGTTGATGAATAAACTAAAAGATATAAGTTCTTTTCTATATATCGCTGTTTATAAAAAGGCGCTTCTAGCGTCTTTTTATGTTGTTATAGCAAAAAAAGTCTGAGATTCCATGACAAGTCACTGTAGTGCCATGCATAAAAAACGTAAAACCAGAAAGTTATGTCAAAATTTCATCTAACAATCGCCTTTTTTACCCAATAATATTGCTGTTAATGCCCGTATACCCTACATTGAGACTTTCTGCCCTTGTGGTAGTAATTCATATTTTGTTATACCATGTATAGTTCTTCCTTAATAAAAGGAATACCTTTCCAATCCGGGAAGGAATACTAGAAGAAAGGATGTGCTATGGAGCCTATGATGACCATGAAGCCCCCGATGGAAACGTTGTATGAAACCGAGCTAAAAGCCCTAGTAGCAAATGACAAAGGTTCTAAACCTCCAAATTGGCTATTGTCCCCGAAATCTGTCAGAGATTTTATTCTGGGTGCAGAGGCTCCGCTAAAGCTAGGTGAGGAAGAAATCACCATCACGAAGAAATTTTACGGCGATGACGTGCTAATTGAAAGAGCCATTGTCTCATTAGCTGGTAATCGAGGGCTAATGCTAGTGGGTGAACCAGGTACGGCAAAAACAATGCTAAGTGAGCTGTTATCAGCGGCGATATCAGGAATAAGTACCAATACGATTCAAGGTACTGCAGGGACGACGGAGGACATGATTAAGTATTCATGGAATTATGCCCTGCTGTTAGATAAAGGTCCCAGTTTTGAGGCGTTAGTTCCTTCTCCTTTATATACAGGGATGAAAAAAGGCATCATTACCCGTTTTGAAGAGATTACACGATGCCCGTTTGAAGTCCAGGATGTATTAATTAGCATTTTAAGCGACAAGGTGATGAATATACCTGAAATTGAAGATGGGATTTTGTTTGCAAAACCAGGCTTTAATATGATTGCGACGGCAAACATTCGTGATAAAGGCGTAAATGAAATGAGCAGTGCCTTAAAACGTAGATTTAATTTTGAAACGATTTTCCCTATCAACCATGTGAAAATGGAGGCGCAAATCATTGAATCCCAATCTAGGAATATGCTGCAACAAAGTGGGATTGATATTGCTGTTGACTCTTCCATCGTAGAAGTTCTCGCCACCACGTTTTTAGAATTGCGAACAGGAGAAACGTTAGAAGGCTATAAAATTGATAGTCCACAAGCCGTCATGAGTACTGCTGAAGCTGTTTCGGTCTATGTTCAGAGTGCGATGACCTCTTATTTTTATGATCATAAGCCCATTACTTTAGAACGATTGGTTCAAAATATGCTGGGTGCTGTAGCAAAGGAAAATCATAAGGATATTCATATTCTGCAAACCTATTTTTCAAAGGTTGTGAAACAACGGGCAAAGGAAGATGGCTTATGGGGAGATTTTTACAATCAGAAGAAATGGATCAGATAACCGAGCTATGTGAGAAAAAAATATATAATCTTGCCAGTCAGGTTGTCTATTTCCCGATTCGTCACCACAGCCCTGCTTGTTCTTTCCACCTCAAAAAAGCGATTGAGGCCTATAAGCCAGAAATTATTCTGTTGGAAGGGCCGGAGAATAGCAATCATATAATTGAAATACTGACACATGAAGATACAACGCCACCTGTCAGTATCTATTATGCCTACAATAAAGAAGAGCATAGCTATGCCTGCTATTTTCCCCTGCTAGATTATTCACCTGAATATGTGGCTTTAAAGGAAGCGAAACGACGGGGGATTCCCGCCCAATTCATTGATATAAGCTACGGAAGTCGGCAAGAAAGTAAGGAACATGGGGATGACGACGATCAAGAATCCCGAAAAATCTCCTATCATGACGAAACTTTGCTTGCCAGTTCAATTTTTATTAAACAACTTTGCCAAAAACTGAACTGTCGGCATTTTGATGAGCTTTGGGAAAAGGTTTTTGAAGTGGAAGGACTCAAGAAATCTACTAAGGATTTCGTGAAGGAAGTATATACATACTGTTATTTCTCCAGAATGTGCTATGAGGAAGAGATGCTAGAGGCAGAAGGGCACCTCATCCGTGAAGCACATATGAAGAACAATATTGTAAAAGCACAAAAAGAATATGCAAGAATCCTTGTCGTTACAGGAGGGTTCCACACCTATGGATTACTAGAGGAGAGAGATTCAACCTATAAAATCAAACAAGTAAAAAATGAAAAAGTATATCCGATGGTCTATACCTTTCGTGAGGCGGATCATGTAAATGGGTATGCAAGCGGAATGCCCTATGTGAATTACTATGACACGGTCTGGAGGGCCGTTCAGAAGAAGCAGGCCCATCCTTATAACAAAAGTGCGGTTCTGTTCTTGGCCCAATTACTAAAGAGCTTGCGAGAAAAAGGAGAAACGGCGTCAGTTTCGGACGCTATTGAAGCCTATCATGTAGTACAGGGGCTTGCTAGTTTTCGTTCCAAATCGGAAGGCGGGGCCTACGAGCTACTTGATGCTGTTACCTCTGCATTTGTAAAAGGCGAGTTCTCACTTGCCACATCACAGCCCTTAGATACATTACGAGAGCTACTCACGGGCAATAAAATTGGGAAAATTGCCAAGAATGATTTAGATGTGCCGATTGTACGCGACTTTAAAGAAAGAGGCAAAATATATAAGTTAAAGCTACATACAACCAGTAAAAATAAGAAAACAGTAGACCTGTATGCCAAACCGCTGCATCGAGAGACTAGTTACTTTTTTCATTGTCTACAGTTTTTAGTACCGGAGTTCTGTCAAAAAATCACGGGGCCTGATTGGCTCGAAAATCGCAATATTAATTTAGGTAGAGAAACCTGGGCCTACAGCTACTCCTCCTACATAGAAGCGAGGCTCATCGAAAATTCGATTCACGGAGGAAGCGTTCGAGAAGCGGCGATTCATAAAATCGAGGAGTGTATGAAGGATCTTCCGGATCATCATAGCAGAGTGGCAGCTAAATGGCTTTTGAAGTCAATGCTCATGGGGCTAGAGGAATTGAGCAGCAAGCTTTTCGATCTGGTTGAACAGTTTGTTAAGAAAGATGGAAGCTTTGTCTCTCTGTGTCAAACTCTTCAAACACTTACAGTTCTTTCTGAACAAAAACGCTTATTTGCGCTGAAGGAAACGGACCGATTGCAAAAGCTCATAGAGGAAACCTATTACCATGCAGTAACAAAAATCTATGAGATCACAAAGCCTAACCCAGAGGAAATAAACCACATCGTAGAATATCTAAAATTTCTTTACATGCTTTCCTCCAAGGAGAGCTGGGGGCTTTCTGTTGATATTTTTAGAGATCAACTTGCTAGTCTCCTTGCTGTCAATGATATTTCACCTCGGCTTAAAGGCGTTATCATCGCTATTTTATGCAATCTGGACGTATTGGATCGAGAGGAAATAGCGTTAAAAGCAAGGGCGTATATGCTTGGTACTCCTGAAAACATGTTGCATACTGCTGCATATTTACAAGGAGTATTTACAATAGCTCGTGATGTGCTTCTACACGATAAACAGTTGCTAGAGGATTTGAACAATCTGATTGGCAAGCTGTCCTATGAGGAGTTTTTGCAGATCGCGCCAGAGCTGCGTTTAGCCTTTACTTATTTTACACCTATGGAGATCATGCTTATTTCAGAGAAAGTGGCCTCTATATTCCAAACTACCGCGGAGGATATGCAAGCTCCTGTCATTGAGGAACGACTACTGCAGCAGGCGAGGAAGATGGATCAGGCTATTGAGAAGGAGTTTGCAAAATGGAACCTCATATAAACAAAGAGAATCTCAATCGCTGGAGGTTATTATTGGGCGAGAATTCCAAAGAATCATTAAATCATATTGATGGCTATAAAGAGGCTGATTTTACCTACTCTGAAATAGATGACATCCTAGGCTACCTCTACAATCGAGAGTATAAAGAAGAGCAAGGGTATCGCGTTAAAGGCGGACAGGGAAGCTCCCAGCTTACTGTTCCTACCTGGATACGTAAAATCCGTACCATTTTTCCGAAGAAGACGGTTGAGATTCTTGAAAAGCAAGCGATTGAAAAATACAACATGACCGAGCTGCTCACGGACAAAAAAGTGCTTGAAAAGCTTGAGCCTACTATGACATTGCTAAAAAATATTCTTCAATTTAAAGGGTATATGAAGGGCGAAGTGGTCAAAACCGCCAAGGACATGGTGCGAAGAGTGGTGGAGGAATTAAAAAAAACACTTGAATTTCAAATAAAAACAAGTATTGTGGGCAAGCGTAATTATCATCGCAGGGGATACATAAAGTCGATTAAAAATCTGGATTATAAGAGAACAATCAGAAAAAATCTGAAGAATTACGATAAACAAAAAAAACGCCTATTTTTAGATGACGTATATTTTCACAGCAATACCCAGCAACAAAATAAATGGAACATTATTATAGCTGTAGATGAAAGTGGGAGTATGCTGGACTCGGTCATATACAGCTCTGTCATGGCAAGCATTTTTCATCAACTGTCTTCTCTTAAAACGAACCTCATTATTTTTGATACACAGGTAGTAGATTTGACTGATCAATTAGAAGACCCTGTTGATCTATTGATGAGTGTTCAGTTAGGAGGAGGGACACATATCGCAAAGGCGCTGAAATACGGGAAGACTTTGCTTGAAAACCCCAACAAGACAATATTTATTTTAGTGAGCGATTTGGAGGAAGGCTACCCCATTCATGACATGTATCGTACAAGTAAAGAGATTATTGATACGGGCTGTAGATTGTTGGTTTTGACTGCATTGGATTTTGAAGGAAACGGAGTATATAACCAGCATGCCGCACGCACCTTGGCCGATATGGGAGCGCATGTTGCCGCCATTACGCCAGATGAGCTCGCGCGTTGGATTGGTAAGATTATCACCTCATAACCTTATTAGAGGGCATATTAAGGAGGATTTTCGATGGTTTTAAAAAAAATAGGAAGTAATCCGTTAATCACTCAATTTGCTGATAAATTTGTGAAAGACTACCCTGGACATTACTCCAGACATAATCCGCAAAGCTATTCCATTGACTCCAATCAGTATAATCAGATCATTGCTTATGTATCTGGTGAGTCGGACAAGTTTCCCAGTATTCTGGTCCATCCAAAAGTATATGCCTATGGTTGCATGTCTCACCTAGAAAAGATGGGGAAAAACGGGACAGACGAAGCCTTCTTTAGAGCAGCAGCTATCCTCTTTAAAACGAGTGCAAATGAAAGCCATAAAAGTAATGTACTTCGTATTTGCATTGGGCATTTTATGAAAACGATCATGCTGTCACAAACTATCAAGGATGTAGAGGAACAAAAACAGATCGTCATCCGCCAACTGTGTGATACGCAGAAATATATAGGAGATGCAGCGATTTCCTTTTATGTCGATACGCTCATGAAGAGTTATACATCAAGTATAAAAAACTCATATTCCGTCACAGAATCTGCTGTTCCTCTGTTGCTAACGCTCCATTATCTGTCCCTAATTGACAGCAGCTATCTTGAAGAGATAAAGGAGCAAATTCAACCCTTTATGTACTACCTGCTTACTGAGAATGTAGAGGGCTTACAGCAAGAGATTTCGACAGCAATCAAAGCGTTAGCTTCTAGTCCCTTGGCGAAAAAAGATTGTGTATCTGCTATTTATTTGGATAAACAAATCCACAAGGAGAAGATAGAGGCTGTTCAAAAGCAGCTTCAACTGATTCCTGAGTCTCAACCAGAGAAAACACTCAGCCGTTCTGAGTTTAACCGATATGCAATGCTAATTCCGGCGGCTCTTCTCTACCGAGTAAATGTACGAGGCAGCAAAGCCAATTTCTTAGAGCAACAAAATGAACTAGATCGAAAGCTATTACGTGCAATGACCTTGCTCTATGAAATTGTCCCGCTTGATGTAATCAATTCCTTGTCTTCCGAGCATCGAGAGCAGGGAGCGGACCTGTGCGAAATGCTTGAAGGGATTATACCATTGACAGAACCATATGAATTAATTATCTACGCAATTAAGGAAATGCGTGGTTATCGAGTTGAGTGGCAGACGGTAGAAAAAAGATTCCTTGTGAATACCGAGAGAGCGAAAAGAGCGATGGTGCTTGTGTCGGATTGGTTAATGAAGGGATATATATTCAAGGCACTTCAGGATCATGGGATTGATATGTCAGATCAGAATATCACATTACATGATATGGTGCTTGCTTCTCTCAAGGAAAATAACAGAACTCATAAGCTCTATCGCTACCTTACTGAAAAGATGTCCCTGCAAGAAATATTGGATGAATGTAGGCAGCCAGCTTCATCTGCTGCTAAATTTAATTCCTATGATATAAAGGATCAATTATTTTTATTCACGTTCCTACCAGTGGAGAATCCGATCATTGAAAGATTTGTTGCTTTTCTAAGTCATTATGGAACCCAACAAGAGAACATGTCCCTTATTCATATGCTGTTCTCCTCGCCTGCATTTGACCCTGAGAAATGGATAGCTGCGTATGCGGATCATCCACAGGTGAATATTGATCGTTTTTTACTTCATATCCTTAATTATAAAGGTTCAATTGATTACTATAGCGAGCTGTCAGAGGATTCTTACCAAAGAATTGTTTTAGGGAATATCGAAAAAAGTCTACAATTGTACAGCCAATTAGGTGCCGAAGCAAGAACGTCCATTTTAGAAAATATTTTTGAGAAAAAGAATGAGCTAAGCCAAGATCACTACTATAAAGCTATTCAGCTAGGTTTGCAGGATACTTCTAAAAAAGCAAGCAGCATAGCGCAAGCAGAGTTTACGAATATAAAAAACAAAGACCTGTATATTCGTATCTATCAGACGGAAAAGAAAGCTAAGCTAAAAGAGCTGGCATTAGACGCCATGCGCGGAGTAGCGGACTATCAAAGCATTTATCAGGAGCTGCTGTCAAATGAGACGAGCGCTAAGTTCAAAACGTTACTGCAAAATTTAATCGATGCTGCGAACCAAAGTCCAGATAAAGCACATGCAACATTTGGAACCGTAGTAGACAAAAGAAAGCTAGCACGGTTGAAATGGCTGATGATTGAACAATTGCCAGTACTGCTAGATAAAGAAGGCGGGGAGCTTGATGCAGAAGTAAAAGAATACATTTTGACACAATCTGTTGATTTTACGACAGCTCCCAACCCTCATGTTTTAAAGGTGAAGGACTATGCTGCTCCCCATTCATTAGCTGATTTTGCAATGGAAATATACACGATATGGCTGGCTAATCAGGCTCCTGCTAAGGAAAAATGGGTCTTGTTTGTATGCACCTCTCTTGGAGATCGAAGAATCATAGATGAGTTAAGCAAACAGATCAAGGTATGGGCGGAAGCAGGACGAGGGGCACTTGCATCAGATGCAGTTAAAGCCCTGTCCTTTATGCAAGAAATAGCGGCCTTTGTGACCATTGATCAGATGAAACGGACTGTGAAAAATAGACAGGTGAAGGCAGCGGCAGCAGAAGCCCTAACCATGGCAGCACAGAACTTAAACATAACGCCTGAGGAATTAGAGGATCGATTAGTTACGACACTAGGCTTCGATCAACGTGGAAAGCGTATTTTTAGCTACGGACAGAGAACGTTTACCGTAAAAGTAAATAATGACCGCCAATTACATGTAACCAATGATGAAACGGGAAAGGTAGTTAAAAATTTACCTGCACCTGCACAAAAGGATGATGCTGCCTTAGCTGAGCAAGCTAAATTGGAGTTCGCCCAATTGAAGAAGGATGTAAAAAATCTCGTTACGATTCAATCCTTACGACTTGAAGAATCGCTCTCTAAACAAAGGCTGTGGAGCACAACAGCTTGGAAAAATCTTTTTGTAGAAAACGTGATGATGCAGAAATTTGCGATTGGCCTTATCTGGGGTGTGTATGAGGATGGCAACCTAACAGATACCTTCCGTTACATGGAAGATGGTACTTTCAATACGGTAGATGAAGAAGAGTATGAATGCAAGGAAGATGCGCTTATTGGATTGGTGCATCCAATCGAGCTTACAAAAGACGACCTGCAAGCTTGGCAAACACAGCTTGAGGATTATGAAATGAAGCAGCCATTTCCTCAGTTGGATCGAAAGCTTTACTTTCCAACCGAAGAACATCTAAAAACGAATAGAGTTACCGATTTTCCAGCAGAAGAATATTCACCATCTGCCTTTCCTAAAACCATGGAGAAGTATGGCTGGTATAAAGGAATGGCACAGGATGCGGGCTTCTACTATGAATTCTATAAAGAATATGGGGATATGATTGTGGAGCTAAAATTCAGTGGTGCTAGTATTTCTTATTATGATGGCATGGATGATATCTCTTTAGAAAGCTTAGCTTTTTATGCCAATAAATTTGATCGTTATTATTACTATGAAAAGAGCCAGCCCTTACCGATTTCTACTATTTCACCGCGTTTATTTAGTGAAACGATTTTCGATATCATGCGAGCTACAGGAAAATAATAAGCTGCGTACTGAGGTGGGAGAAATCTCACCTCGATGCTGAAGCTATTTTTCAATAAAGAGGTGCGTATGACAGATTTTTCAATTCAATTTGAGCAACTTATAGCGCATTGTACAGAAGAATTTCTGATTAAGCATGCGAACAAAGGCTTATATAATCGTGCCGTGAAGGATATGGAAAAAGGGTTACAGGTGGCATTTGCGTTTGAAGCTGATAAGGTGGTCTGTAAGCTAGAAGACGAGATTGTATGTCATGTAAAAGCTGATATGAATAGCCATGTCTGTAGCTGTCCCTCAGATAAAATCTGTAAACATATCATAATGGCTCTCTTATCCTATAAGCAAAATTATGAGACGAAGGTAGAAGCGAAGCCTGCCGATTTTTCGTGGCTTCTTACCAAGCCCTTGGGTGAAATATACGATCAGTTTACGGAAGCACAGGTGGAGGAGGTTCTGTTTCGGATTTCCTATGCAGAGGAGCTAGAGATAGAAGAGGGTTCGTTCCTTACCATAAAAATGAGCTGGCAGGACGTAGAGGTTTCTTTTATGGAAGAGGCAGATATACGGAAGAGCATTTGCAGCTGTAAACAAAAAGAAAGCTGTATTCATAGATTAGAAGCGATTCTTAGGTATAGAGCAATACATCAGGCGATTGATGATTCGTGGTATCAAACCAATAAACAAATCAATTATTCGTTGGACGTGGTTCAGGATAGCAAGCAGATCATAACGGAAATCATTAGTCTTGGCCTGGCTAAATTACCTGAGACGATTTGTGCAAGATTAGAAGTATTAGCCATTGCAGCGCATAATGGGCATTTAGCTCAATTGGAAAAGGATATGAGAAATATCCATGGACAAGTAACGTTGTTTTTTCAGCGGCATATCCGTTTTTCTCACAAAGCATTTCTTGAAAAGCTAACAAGTACCTATTTAAGTACGGTTGCCTTAGAAAAAGAACAAAGTCAGGAGCAACTACGACAGGTAATTGGGCGTTTTAAAAGTAGATATTACACAATTCCCAGATTGCGACTATATGCGCTGGGAGCTGATCCGTGGGCGACCCGATCCTCCTATAAAGGGATTACCTATTACTTTTACTGCACAGATGATAAAAAGATATATAGCTATACAGATTCGAGACCTGTTTATTATGAAGGAATCGAATTTCACTTTAAAGAACAGTATGGGCAGAGATCTCCTTGGGGAAGAGAGTGGAGGATGAATGATTTATCTCGAGCTCAGCTTGAGCTACGAGCATGCAAAGTAAATCGGGAGCAACGCATCTCTTCAAGTGAGGAAACGCTGCTAGCATTAAAATCAAGAGAATCCATTGAGAATGTGGATTTGGGGGATTTCCTTATTCATAATTGGAACGAAAGGCACGCTAGAGATCAGCATGTGGCTTTATTCCAGGGCAGACAGGAGCAATTGGCTATCATACAAGCAAGTAAGGTAAACGGCTCGACCTATGAACAAGGAACGCAAAACTTTATCTTTACTGTCAATGATCAGAAGGGCAATGAGCTTGTGATGACAATCCCCTATAACAAGGAATGGGAAAAGACGATTCCTTTTTTAGAGAAGGATAAGAAGTTTTTAGAGCTTCGTGACTTTTATATATTTGCTCACGTTTATGAACAGCATATCTATCCAATCAGCTTTTTAAAAGACGAGGCAGTGACCAATCTGAAGCTGGATTTTTAGGGGCGTGATACATGATGAATGCGCTGGAGCAGCTTGTTGATCAAATAAATCCCTGGAGCGAACGGCTTTTGTTAAAGGGATTAGCGAAAATAAACGAACAAGACATACAGGAAGTAACCCAATTTATCATGGCGGCAAGGCAATTGGACATGAACTTTTTGATACAGTTGCTAGAGAGAATAGAGGAGCAGGGGAGAGCATATGTGCGGAGTAGCAGAGCAGATATAGCGGATGTAACAGAAAGCTATTTTTATCTTTGTCAGTATATGGAGTTTATTAACAAAGATGCCTCTTCTATCATAGAATGATTTTTGGGGCTTTGAAAAAACTCAGAGTCGGTTATAACGCATGAAAATATTTTCAGATATGTTTCGGGGTGCACCTGTGAATAGGCGCACTTTTTTTGTTTACGAAAACAAAAAATGATCGAGGAGAGTTATGACTTTCTGGCTTGCACCCCCCTGTATAATTCCCCATGCTGTTTAGGGTGTTAACCATGCATTATGTTTTTGATCAAATTTTTCCTCCAATTTCTGGATATTCCGCATACTTCCTTTATTTTTTACATACTCTTGTTCAAAAGAGGTAAGACTTCCTTGAATATCAGTAACTTTTTTATTGACTTCTGTATACCAAGTATTCTTCCTACATAACCATTTTAAAAAAATGGGTATTCGCCTAACACAATTCATTTCCGTTTATCATTCAATATCTAGAGGGATTGATAGGAGGTGTAAATGTTATGTCTGGACACATATGTAGGTCAGATGAAAAAATTATTTATGTTACAAATGATTTTCTTCCACAAGTGATTAGTCCTGCTAACATAGTGCCTGCAGTCATCAATTTGAATAGCGCCTCAAGCTCTTTTGGCATTATATTTGAGCCAACAACTGACACCATTACGATTATCAAGAGTGCAATATATCTGACGCAATTTAGTATACAAATCTCTACCATTTCTTCTCCCCCAGCAAATCCTACTTCCCTTCTCAAATTCGAGTTACTTCAGAATGGGGAAACGATTATTCCATCCCAAACAAGCTTTCATTCCAATAATCCCAGTACTACTTATGTCACCTCCACTTTATTACCTCAACTCTTTCATAAAGGGGATAAGATTCAATTGGTGCTGTCTTCCCCAAATCCGCTACCTGCTGACACATCGCTTCAGATTGATTTTGCTAGCATCACGATTTTTGATATTGATTTGTAATTTTGGCAATCATACGAAGATAGAATGAGCTCATTTAATTTTAAACATGCGAAAGGGGATTTCCTTGGTAGCTACCTTGGGAGTCCCCTTGAATTTTAAAAATGGCTCACTCCTCTTAAGATAAGTGCAAAACTAATTGCGTGAAAATACAATTATTTTAGAATATATATAAATGAAAAATATATTTTCTGTAAAACGAAAAATGGTATCATTTTTAATATCTAGCGGTAAGCCAAACAGCATGATTTGTTAAAATAGAAAATGTTAGCTTCATTTGGTAAAGTGAATGTTATGAAAATAAAACCTGCCTTTTTCGCAACGATCAGTGTATATGCATGGAAAGCTGTAGGCAAATGATGGATATTGGTGGTGTACATAGGATGGACAACAGGATATGCCGTAGCACTGATAAATGTATGCTTGATGAGTTATCCTTCAGACTTCGATCCATTGAGGCTGTGAAGGGTGGAGCTCTTTGCCAATTGAAGCAACAACTAGCTTTTTCCTATGCGCTTATTGTCATGACCAGTGGAGAAGTGCAGCTTGTACTGGATCATCAGCAATGTGAACTGGATAAAAATTCGGTGTACGTGTGCAGACCAGGACAAACCTTTGGAACACTCGCATTGAGTGAGGAGATGGAGCTCTATGTGCTATATTTTGACGTATTTAAACACGAGCCCAATCATGTAAGCTGTATGACGATAAGCGAGGATGAACAATTGTTTCCTTATAAGGGGAAAATCTCTGTTTACCCTTCTGATAAATTGGCATCCATGTGTGAGGATTTGAATCGTCGTTGGCAAAGCAAAGCTAGTACAGGCAGTTTTCGTTGTCAGATTGATTTTCAGGAAATCCTGTTCTATATCAATCAGAATTGTCGGACGAAGCCGGAAAACGCATATTCAGCACTCGAATATGTAAAGCAATACATGGAGGAACACTATACGGATTCATTAACGATCGATAGGCTGGCACAGGTGGCCGAAATCAGTCCGAAATATTTTGTCGATTTGTTCAAAAAAAAATACGGGATAAGCGCGATGGAGTATGTTGCTAAGCTACGAATACAGCAAGCTAAGCGACTTATGGCGCAATCAGATGCTAGGCTGCGCGACATCGCTCATCAGGTAGGCTACGCGGATGAATTCTATTTTAGCCGGAAGTTTAAGAAGGAGATAGGCGTTTCACCAAACGTTTATATGAAAAGTCGCCGTCGAAAGCTGGTGGCATACAGCCCGGCGCATGTAGGCTATTTATTACCGCTACATATTATGCCGTTTGCTGCTCCACTTCACCCCAAGTGGACGGAGTATTATTATCAAGAATATCGCAATGAAATCCCTGTTCATATCAGCGCGTATCGTCAAAACCAGAACTGGCAGGAAAATATAGAGCTGCTTAAGCAGATATCCGCAGACGTCATCATTGCAAATGATAATCTTCCGAAAATAGAAAAGCAGGCCTTAGAAAGAATAGCTCCCGTGTTCTATCTCTCTGTGTCGCAAATGGAATGGCGTCAGCAGTTTCGCCTTCTAGCGGAGTTTTTGGGAGAGTCCTGGCAAGCAGCGAAGTGGCTTGAGGAATACGATCGGAAACTTCAAATGGTAAGAGAGCGATTGCAGCCTGGGCTGGAGAAGGAATCGGTTGTTGTGATCCGATTAGTACAGCAAAATATGTTTGTACAGAATAATCGTGGAATCTCAGGCATGCTGTTTGATGAACTGCAATTTAAATCTGCTTGTGTGGTCAAAGCATTAGATGCTACTAAGTCCATTTCCATAAAGGAGCTGAAAGCATTGAATGCTGATCGCATTTTCATGATGATTCGTCAAGAAAGTGAAACACTGGCTATCTGGGAAAAAATCCAAAATGAACCGCAGTGGCAAACCATTTCAGCGGTTCAGCAGAACAGACTTCATATGCTTACTTCTGATCCGTGGCTGGAATATTCCCCGCATGCCCACCTCCGAATGCTTGATCATCTTACGGAGCTATTAGCTGTAAATCGTCCATAATTGTTCTGGATATTGTCTATGGTACTACGATGGCTAATTCGCTATGATCAATGTTGATAATGATTATCAGTTGGATAATTCGTGCAGGTAGCTGTGAGGAGAGGGTGAATTTGGCGATGAAACAAGCAGAAAAACGTTCAGCCTTCGCCATTCCGGGGGCAGAGCAACGGACAGTAATAAGCAATCGTGGTGCATCATACCGAATTATGGTGTACAAACCAGAAGTACCTGCACCCGAGACTGGTTTTCCGGTTATATATATGCTGGATGCAAACTCAGCGTTTGGCTCGATGGCGGAGACAGTTCGCCTACAGACGCGTGGACCGCACATGCTGGAGCCAGCAGTAGTAGTTGGGATTGGATATGATACTGACCAACCCTTTGAAACGAATCGACGGTTCTATGATTACACCGTGTATGCTGATAAAACGGAGCTCCCTAATCGTAAGGACGGCTCTGAATGGCCGACAACTGGCGGAGCAGATGTATTTTTGACATTCATTGAAGAAGAATTGAAGCCGTTGATTGAACAGGAGATTTCCATTGACCGTAATCGTCAGACGTTATTTGGTCATTCCTTGGGCGGACTGTTTACATTATATACGATGTTTACAAAACGTCAGG
Source organism: Brevibacillus sp. SKDU10 (assembly GCF_001645205.1). NCBI lineage: Bacteria > Bacillati > Bacillota > Bacilli > Caryophanales > Paenibacillaceae > Brevibacillus > Brevibacillus sp. SKDU10. Next base: position 17,908 of record NZ_LSSO01000143.1, read on the forward strand.
CTTTTCAGGTTTATGCTGCCGGAAGTCCATCTATTTGGTGGAAAAATCAATTTCTGTTTCCATTAGCAGAACGCTTTGCTAAGGAAGCACAGGAATCAACAGCGGAGCCTATACAAACTAGTCTTTTGATAGGGATAGGTAGTGAGGAAAAGGCTGAGATGGTCGTGGATGCCAAAGAGATGTATGAACGTCTATCTTCCAGCAACATTCCTGGCTTGCAGGTTCAATATCGTTGCTTTGATGATGAGGGCCATCTATCTGTTCTTCTCCCATACATCGGACTTGTTATTCGATCTGCATTAGCAAGGAAATAATCGTATCGTGTGAAAAGGTAAATATGACAAAAACGCATGCTTTGTTCTAACAGACAGGTGCATGCGTTTTTGTTATTGTGTTTATGAAGTTACGAATGCTGGTGTTAGTGGTTTTGTCATTTTTAAACTGGCATTGTACTCTGGAGCCAAGACAATATTGGTATAGGTACCGCTGCCAGACATTCCTACACTTGGGATGCCCAATTCACGGGCAGTTCGATGGATAATAACACGAGATGGCATATCGTCTACTGCTTCTATGGCTAGGTCATGTCCTTTCATTAGCTCTAAAACGTTATCCTCATCCATACTTGCCTGAATATTACCACTCTTTTAAGAGCTAACATTGCTCCATCAATTCCAAGCGTTCTTGTGATGACACGAAGGACAGATGAGGTTCATTTTTTAGTATGGAATCTAGCAAATTTACTCTATGACAATGTCGTACTCCATCCGTTTGGCTGTCTGTTCGGCGGTTTCTTTTCCTAGTAATCGTTTGACTAAGTGGAATGACATGTTAATGCCAGCGGAAATGCCCCCTGATGTTACGATTTTTCCTTCATCCACAAATTTTACGTCCCTCTTAACCTTCAGCTTCGGATAATCTTTTTCAAGTCGATCATATGAATTCCAATGGGTGGTCACTGTTTTGCCATGTAGCAATTCTGCTTCTGCTAGAATTAATGCTCCTGTGCATACGGAAGCCATAATATCAACGGTTTTCATTCGCTCTTTCACCCATTTGATTATATGTTTGTTATACATTTCCGTACGGCTTCCAGGTCCTCCTGGAACGATGAGAATGTCAAAGGCGGGGGCATTTTCAAAGCTGTAATCAGGCTGAACCTTCAATCCATTTCGTGCTGTAATCATTTTTCCATCCTCTGAAACGGTTTTGACATGAAAAGGCTTACCTGACGTATCCTGTTGGGTAACAGCAAAAACCTCGAAAGGACCTGCAAAATCCAATACTTCCACATCGTTGTACAGCAAAATTCCTACAGTCCACTCTTTTTTTTCTGATTTTCCCTCTGAAGACTTGGGAGAATCGGGTACGGATGATTGTCCCCATGCACTTGTACCAAACGTGGCAAGGAACATTGTCACCATGAGGATATAACTACACAATTTTTTCAATTTACTCAGCTCCTTTTTATTGGGAATTATTTCTTTCCGCCAAAATAATATCCCAAATCTACAAACTTAAACATGACCAATAAGGGCTAGAAAATTGTGAAAATTACAATTTGGATATTTATACAAAAAATACATGCTTTGCCAGTATAGACAGTTGTGAGCGTTTTTCCGCCTATGTGATCCTCGAAGATGGGCTGACAGTGGCGGATGTAAGAAGTGCGTTAGCGAAACATTTGCCAGATTATATGATGCCTTCCTATTTTGTTCGCTTGGATGAAATGCCGCTACCTCCAATGGTAAAATCAATTACATAAAGCTACAGGAAATGGCCCCTCTCTTAGACACAGGCGGGGAGCAGGTTACCCCGATGACAAGAATGGAAGCGGAGCTTGTCCGTATTTGGCAAGAGGTTCTGGGGCTGGAGCATATCGGGGTTCATAATAATTTTTATGAAATTGGCGGACATTCACTGTGGAGAACCCCGACAACTGTCGGGGTTCTTTTTTATAAGGGAAAAAATGTTCGAGAAAAATCAAGCCTTAGATTAAAGGCTTAAAGTTGAATATGCTTTGTAGCGATATTTTTGCAAAATTCCCTGTCATGCTCCACAAACA